>CAYRQC010000679.1:0-15560 GCA_964426265.1 uncultured Phycisphaerales bacterium
CGAGCGTGCGGAGCTGCTCGCCGGAGCGCTCGCAAGGTCGGGGTCGCCATGACGACGTCGCCGACCCAGTTCGGCAGTCGTACGACGATCGATCGACAGGAAGGAACTACGGGAACCAAGGTCGCTTCGCTCCGCGCACCAACTGCGCACACTCTACGAGCGAAACGTCACTTAGTAACGAGCGAAGACGCGCAATTCCCAGGGGATGGCTAGTAGCCGACGCCCGCCGATCTGCTGTCGATCAGTTTCCGAAGCCAGGCAGGAGGGCTGCGAGGACTGGTTGGGTGCCGATCACCGGTACTCCGGAGCCGGCCGCGACGCCGCCGATGAGAGCACGCGCCGCCCCTGGATCTTGCAACGTCGTTCGGATCAGCCCACCGATCACTGGCCCTCTCGAGGGGCGCGTCCCGCCATTGCGCAACCGCTCCTTGCTCTCGGTGAAGGCGGTCGACTGGAATCCCGCGCGCTGCTGCTGGAAGAGCTCACGCTTGACGAACAGCTGATCCCGAGCGCCGGTGAGCGCCGCCGAGCGGAAGTGGTCGGGGCCGGCCTGTTCGAGCATCTTCGCGCGCTGGGCCGCAGGGCTCGCGGGGCTCGGGGAGTCGGTGAAGGGCAGCAACCCCGCGACATAGTCCAAAGCCGCATCGATGGGAGAGGTCACGGCAGCGGTCACGGTACTGATTCCGGTCGACGCGGCCGAGGCGGCAGTTGTAACCGGTGACAAGATCGACGCCGACGAAAGCGATGCGGACGAAGAGGACGACGCGCAACCAGGTGCCAGTGCGGCAACGAGGAGAGCGAAGAGCGCTCGCAGCTCCAGTCTCGGGACGCTCGTGATCACGTTCGGCTCCGATCCTCGATGCGACGGCTGCTCGCGACGCCGAGCACTCGGCACGACGGAATCCGCTGAGAAGGGGACGCCTTCTACCCCGGGTCGCCCGAATCGGCAACGCTGGCCGGCTCCACTCCGGCTTCTCGCCAGCCCGACTCGAGGAGCGGAAGGAGGCGCTCCAAGTGAGCGTCCCAGCCGAATCGGGCACCGATCGCCGCCGCACGGCGGCCCGCGGGCGCGCCCTCGGCGACGAGCGAGTCCACCGCCGCCGCCAGCCCCGCGGCGTCCCACGGTTCGTCGACGACGCGCCCGCCCGCTTCGACGACGTAGGGTGCCGCACCGTTGCGCACCGTCGTCACGACCGGCACGCCAGCAGCGAGCGCTTCCAAGCAGATCAGCGCACAGGGATCGAAGTAGGTCGGGTGGATCAGCACATCGGCCCGCGCCAGCCAGGGCGAGCTCTCCAACGCGGGACCGGCGAACTCGATCGCCGCCGCCACGCCGAGCCGGCGCGCCAAGGCAGCGTGGCGACCCGGCACCGCCCGTCCGACGACGATCAGCCGCGCACCGCGCCGTCGCTCCTCACAACGAGCGAACGCCGCGATGGCGTGTGCCAACCCCTTGAGCTCGAAGTCGTGCGCCATGAAGAGCAGAGTCGCGCCCCCACCGCCGCGCGGTGATCGGCGGGCACCTCGCAACCGCTCGACATCGATCGCCGGCGGGACGACCACGATGCGATCGCCGCGGCCGCCGCAGCGCGTGAGCAGATCGATCCGCACCTGCTCCGAGACGGCGAGCGTCAGCGCGCGACCACCCGACACAATCGCTCGCTCCGCCGCGAGGAACGCGCGATGTTTGGCGCTCAGCCGGTGCAACAGCCCGCGCACGGCACGTCGCCACGGTCGATGATCGATCTCGATGCGGGCGGCGGCGCTCGCGGCCCAAGCACCACCGTGGGGCTGGTAGACATCGACGTCGATCGCGTGCCGAATGCCGAGCAGCGGCGCGCAGCCGTCCGCACGTGCGCGCGCACAGGCCCGTTCCGCGAAGCTCCGCTCGCGCGCCGCGCGGGTGAGGCCGCGCACGGCAATGCGCACGATCGCGACGCCGGCGGGAGCGGCGCCCTCGCGACAGTAGACACGGACCTCATGGCCGCGGGCCACCAAGCTCGCCGCCAGCTCGAAGAGGTAGCGCTCAGCGCCGCCGCGCGTGCACTCGAACCGATCGAGGACGACCCCAAGTTGCATCGTGCCGCTCACCCCCGCGGACCCGGCCGCCCATTGCGCCGCTCATGGTCGGCGATCCGGTCGGCCTTCGCGATCGCCGCCATCGCGACGCGCCGCGCATCGAGTGCGCTCCCGCGCAGGTAGGCGCGCAACACCCGCCACCGCTCGACCCGCGACGCGCCGGCATCGCGACCGGAGAACTCGAGCGCCGCGAGGTCCTTGATGCGTGCGCGCCACGGCAGCCGCGCAAACCACTCGACCCGCGAGACGTCGATCAGCACCAGCCCGACGCTCTCGCCGCGCGCCTCGAGCAGCAGATGATCGAGGTAGAGATCCCGGTGGCAGAACCCGGCGGCGTGCAGCCGGCGCGCGATCGCCGCCGTTTCGAGCAGCAGAGCTCGCCGTGACGGCCCCTCGCGCACGAGCCCAGGCAGCGCCTCGCGCAGCGTCGTTCCCGGACGCACGCCGCGCGTCCAGATGACCGAAGCACCCCCGGTTCGCCGCCCGACCGCCACGCAGTCGGCCATCGGCAGGCCGCTCGCCGCCAGCGCACGCAGCAGCACCCAGTCACGGAAGGCGAAGCTGCGGCCACGCCACGGAGCGGTCTCGAACCGCTTGCCGAACCAGCTCGACGGCGCGGAGCCGCCTGGATCACTCGATGGCTCACCCGGTGGCTCGTCCCAGCGCAGGTTCGCGCGACCGTCGCGGATCCGCATCACGGTCGCGCGTGGCGGCGCGAGCCAGCTCTCGACCGCGTCGATGGCAGGGGCCGGCTCCCGGTTCGCGGAACCATGCCACCGCTCGACCACGTCTTTCGCGACGAGCAGGCGTTGCGTCGGCGCCGACCGCTCGCAGAGATCGATCGTGCGTGGCAGTCGGGCCCGCGTGAGCAGCGGGCCGCGTGCGACGCGAATGGCGGCGGCCAACTTGCGGCGTCGCGGACGATCGGGCTCGTATTCGCGCAGCAGTCGCGCGCGCGCGGTGAGCGGCAGCGCGCGACGCGACAGCGTCGAGAACAGCGCGGCCAGGTCACGCGCGCAGTCACTGAGAGGCCGTGCGCCGCGACGCCCGACGCGCGCTTGCGCCCAGTCGAGCAGCACGGTCTGCTGCCCGTTCACCAACACGTGCCACGCGAAGAGCTGCCGGTGCACGATTCCGAGCCGGTGGAGCGCCGCCAGCTCGGCGCCCAGCCGCGCTGCGAGCCGCGCTCGCTCATCCACCGAACAACGCTGAAGCTCCTCGTCCAGCGGCACCCCAGTGCACGCCTCGAGCAGCAGCAAGGTCGCGCCGGTTCGCGAATCACCGACTGCGAGCAAGCGCGGCGCCGGCGCGGACCGCTCGCCGCACCTGCGGAGCAGCAGAGCCTCACGGCGCGCGCTCCGCCGATGACGCGGCGCGAACCACTTGCAGACCGCCTGGCGAGCGCCACTGAGCGCCGTCGGCGACCGCTCGATCGCCACCACCATGCGACCATCGTTCCGCCCGAGCTCGATCGCCTGCTCCGCCGGCCACGGCAGCTCGGCGTCGAGCGACCAACCGGCCAGCAACGGTCGCAAACCTGGATCACCGCGCAACCGCCAGCAGCTGCCGGCGAGCGCGATCTCAGCCATGGGCTTCGGAGGCGGCCTTCGCTTTGGCCCGGGCGGCGGGCTTGGCCACGCTCTTTGTGACGCCCTTGGCGACACTCGTCGGCGCGCGCGCCGGCACCGGCTTCTTGGTACCGCCTCCCGCCGTCGGCTTCGCCCGGGTCGTGACCGGCTTCGCGCCCTTCACGGCAGGCCGCGCACTCTTCGCCGCCGGCTTGCCGTTCCTTCCCGCTGACTTGCCGGCCGGCTTTGCGCTCTTCCCGCTGCGGATCTGTGCGATCAAGTCGATCGTCGAGTGGTTCTTCGGATCGCCCACCAAGATCAGTTCCGCGCCGATCTCGGCGAGCACTTCGCGCTCCGGCAATGTCTCCAGCCGGTAGTCCGTCCCCTTCGCGACAAAGTGGGGACGGAGTTTGCGCAGCAACGTGCCGCACGTCTCTTCGTCGAAGAGCGTGACGTAGGCGACCCCCTGGATCGCCGCCAGGATCTCGGCGCGCTCTTCCTCCGACTGGACCGGCCGCCCGGCGCCCTTCAGCTTACGGATCGACGCATCGCTGTTGAGTGCGACCACCAGATAGTCGCCGCGCCGCGCCGCGTCGGTGAGACAGCGGATGTGGCCGACATGCAGGAGGTCGAAGCAGCCGTTGGTGAAGACGACGCGTTTGCCGCCGTCCCGCAGGCCGCGCACGCGCTGGGCCAGCATGTCGTGGTCGCGGATGATCAGTCCCATCGTCGCGCGTCCTCCTCAATCACCCCAGCCTGCTTGCCTGCGTGTCGATTGCGGGCGGTCGCCATCATGCCGCTGGTTTGCTCAAGCCGGTGCGGACGACTTGGCCACGACCGCGAGCAGCTCCTCGGTCGAGCAGGTGGCCGCACCGACCTTCATCACCACCACGCTGGCGGCGCAGTTGCTGATCCACGCGGCATCGCGCAGCGATGCACCCGCGAGCAGCGCTGCCGCGAGCGCCGCCACGACGGTGTCGCCGGCACCCGACACATCGACCACCTCGCCGGTGCCGACGATCGGGAACTCGATCGGCTCGCGACCCAGCTCGAACAGCAACATGCCGTGCTTGCCGCGGGTCAACAGCACCGCCCCGACGCCCAGTGTCTCGAGCAGCGCGCGCCCCACCGCCGTGGCGTCGGCACTGCCTTCGATCTTCAGCCCTGACGTCTCCTCGGCCTCCTCCTCGTTGGGCGTGATGAGGGTGACGCCCCGGAACGCCTTCAACCGGTGGCGCGAGTCGACGATCACCGGCTTCTCCTTCGCCTTGCGCCGGAGCCAGTCGACCGCCGCCGGTGCGAGCAGGTCGTAGTCGTAGTCCGAGACCAGGAACGCTTGCACGCGGCGATCCACCGCCTCGAGGCGCGCGATCGTCTCGCGCTCGAGCGGCCGGACGTCGCCCCGCCGCGGCTCCCGGTCGATGCGGAAGAGCTGCTGCTTCGTGCGGTGCGGATCGCCGGCGAGGATACGCGTCTTGGTGACCGTCGGCCGATCGGCGCGAACCAGGAGCGAGTCGGTCGCGACCTTCGCCGCGTCGAGGATCGCGGTGACTCGCCGGCCCTCGGCGTCGTCGCCGACCTCGGCCAGCAGATGGGCCCGCGCGCCGAGCGCTGCGAGGTTGCATGCCGTGTTCGCGGCGCCGCCCGGGATGATCTCCTCACGCTCGTAGTGGACGACCAGCACCGGCGCTTCACGCGAGAGGCGCGCCGGCCGCGTAAAGAGGTAGACATCCGCGATCAGGTCGCCGACCACGCAGATCTCCACGCCGCTCATCCGGCGGACGATCGCCTCGAGCGCGTTCACGACCGGCCCTTGACGGCACCGTCGGTGGCGTGCTTGCGGATGCGCGCGATGAGATTCGTGGTCGAGAGGCCCTTCACCAGCGGCGCGAGGACGACGCGGCCGCCGTAGCTCTCGACGAACTCGCGGCCGACCACGCCTTTGTCGCGCCAATCCTCACCCTTGACCAGGACATCGGGAGTGATCGCGTGGACGACCTTCTCGGGAGTGTCTTCACTGAAGCCGAAGACGGCATCGACGCAGGCGAGCGCCGCCATCACGCGCATGCGCTGCGCGAGCGCTTGGACCGGCCGCCCGGGCCCTTTCGAGCGGCGCACCGAACCGTCGTCGTTCATCGCCACGAAGAGCGCGTCGCCCTCCGAGCGCGCCAGCTCGAGCGCCTGCACGTGACCCTCGTGCAACAGGTCAAAGCAGCCGTTCGTCAGCACCACCCGCCGCCCCTCGGCGCGCAGTCGCGCCGCGAGCGCCGCGGCGCCGTCGCGCGAGAGCACCTTGGTCGCGGTCGAGAAGCCGCGCGCCAGCGCACCCGCCAGCTCGGCCGGCGTGACCGTCGCGGCACCGAGCTTCTGGACGACCAGGCCGGCAGCCGCGTTGGCCAGCTCGACCGCTTGCGCGAGCCGCAATCCGGCGGCGCGCGCGAGCGCAAGCACGCCAATCACCGTGTCACCCGCACCCGTGACGTCGAAGACACTGCGCGCGCGGGTGGGCGCGTCGCCCTCCTCGCCTTCGGCCGTGAGGAAGTAGATGCCGCGCTCGCCGCGCGTGATCACCACCCACGCGAGTCCGAGACGCGCGAGCAGCTGGCGCGCCGCCGCGCGGCAACCGTCGATCGTCGCGGTGTCGCAACCGGTCGCCGCTTCGGCCTCGGCCGCATTCGGCGTGATCCCGCTCGCGCCGCGATAGCGGTCGAAGTCGCGGCCTTTCGGATCGACCACCACCTCGACGTCGAGGCGACACGCCGCCGCGATGACGCGCGGCGTGAGCAGCCCCTTCCCGTAGTCCGAGAGCACGACCGCGTGCACGCGACCGCGCTCGTCGCCGATCTGCTCGATGAGCTTGGCCTCGAGCGCGCCGCCGATCGGTGCCACCTCCTCGCGATCGACGCGCAGCATCTGCTGATGGCGCGCGATGATGCGCGTCTTCTCGATGGTCGGTCGCGAGCCATCGACGCGGATGCCGCTCGCCACGACTCCGGCGGCGCGAACGCGCTCCTTCAGCAGCCGCCCCGCGAGGTCCTTGCCAACCACGCCGATGAGCAGCGGCCGCCCGCGCAAGCTCGCGACGTTGGCCGCGACGTTGGCCGCGCCACCCGCGCGCGCTTCGTCGCGCGACACGTGGACGACCGGCACCGGCGCCTCGGGCGAGATCCGCGGCACGTCGCCCGTGACGTAGCGATCGAGGATCAGGTCGCCGATCACCAACACCCGCCGGCCAGCGAGCCGCGTCAGTGTCGCGTCGAGTGGTTCACTCATTGGAGTCGCCCATGCGAGTCTCGCGCGCGGCGACTCACGTCCGCGGCTCCGGCCGCTCGGCACGCGCCACCGGTGCCGTCCAGTCGGCGGGCGGATCGATCACCAGCCAGCGCAGCAGCGGCAGCAGGATCTCGTGGTGGCCGCGCAGCTCGATGCTCTGGCCGCCGGCTGGCCGTTCGAGCACGTTCACGCGCGGCCGATAGTGCGACAGCTGATCGAGGTTCGCCGTGGTGAAGCGGTCGACCACGAAGCCGAGGTTGCGCGCCACCGCGAGCGCCTTGAGGAAGACCTCCGGCATCGTCACCGCCGAGCCGACGTTGACGTAGGCACCGCCCTGCAGCCGCGCCACGCTCTCCGTGAAGCGACGGAAGTCGGCGAGACTGGTCGCGCCGATCGCGGCGCCGTCGGCGGTCGGGTGCATGTGGACGATGTCGGCACCGAGCGTCACGTGGACCGTCCCCGGCAATCCTCGTTGCAGGCAGTGCCAGAGCACCGACAGCTCGCGGTGCGGGAGCTGCTCGCGATCGATGGCGCGTGCGACCGCCTCGCCGAACCCGAGCCGCTGCTCGGCACCCCGTTTCACCGCGCCGTTCAGGAACTCGGCGGTGTCGCGCGCCATCCCGAACGAGCCGTCTTTCAGCGCGCTCGCCACGTCCTCGGAGGTCGCGCCAATCATCGCCAGCTCGACGTCGTGGATCGCGCCCGCGCCATTGGTGGCGATGCCGTGCACGAGTCCGCGCGCGAGCAGGTCCGCCAGCAACGGCGAGAGCCCAACCTTCAACACGTGCGCTCCGATCCCGAAGAGGACCGGCGCACCGACCTGCCGCGCCCCGAGGAGCGCGCGCGCCAGGCACCGCAATGCCTGGGCGCCCAGCACGTCGGGCAGCGCGGCGAGCAAGGCCGCGACCGCTCCCGGCGGCGGCGGCTCGATGCGTGCAAAACCGCTGCTGGAGACGAGACTCTTCCGCTCCGCAAGCGCATAGGTCTTCAGATTCTGGAGCGGGAGTGTCATCGCGGCGGAGCATAGCGCTGACGCCAGCGCGGATCGGGCTCCTGGCCCCCCTTCTTCCAGCGTCGGTGGAGCCAGAGATATTGACCCGGATCGGCGCGGATCGCCACCTCGAGACGACGGTTGAACGCGAGCATCAGGCGATACGCGTCCTCGTCTTCCGGCAACGCGGGGTCGACTTCGAGCGGCGGCTCGAAGCGCGTCTCGATCCGGTGGTTGCCGGCGACGCGCGAGAACATCGGGACGAGCGGGGCGCCGAACCGCCGCGCCAGCACCGCCGCCATCGTGAAGGTCGATGCATCGGCATGGAAGAAGGGCACGCGCACGCCGCGACTGCCGGCGTACTGATCGGTGATCAGCCCCACCAGACCACCCGCCCGCAGCACGCGCGCGAGCGGCAGCCCCGCCCCTTCCTTCGCCACCACGCGATGGCCGAAGCGACCGCGCAGCGCCGTGATGTCGCGATCGAGCAGCGGGTTCTTGAGCGGCCGCGCCACCGACGTGAGTGAATAGCCGTAGCGGCTGGCCACCAGCCCGAACGCCTCCCAATTGCCGAAATGGCCGGTGACGAGGATCGCGCCACGGCCGCCGGCGAGCGCCGCGTCGAGGTGGGCGCGCCCGAGGAGTGGCACGACCTCTTCCAATCGCCCGCGCTCGACCAACTGCGGCAACGCGAGCAGCTCGAGTGGCAGGCGCATGAAATGGCGAAACGCCGCACGCGTCAGCTCGCGCGCCTCGCGACTGCCGGCCGGGAGGCCGAGCGCCGCCGCGATCTGCTCCTCCGTGAGCTTGCGCCGGAACGGCAGCGCCATGCGCAGCGCCGCCGCCACACGATTCGCCAACCAACCCGCGGCAGCATCCGGCAGCCGTGACGCGAGCGCCGCGAGCGCGACGACCGCGGCGCGCTCCAGTCGATGGCGATGGGTCGCCGCCGGCTCAGGCTCCGGCGGCATGCGTGCGCGCCCGCTCCGGCTCGAAGCGCATCGCGATCGGCCGCGAGATGCCGTTCCCTTCCATGGTGACGCCATAGAGCGTGTCGGCGACCGCCATCGTCCGCTTGTGGTGGGTGACGATCAGGAACTGCGTGCGATCGAGGAAGTCGCGCACCATCAGCGAGAAGCGCTCGACGTTCGCTTCGTCGAGCGCGGCGTCGACCTCGTCGAGCACGCAGAACGGCGAGGGGCGCGTCGAGAAGAGCGCGAAGAGCAGCGCCGCGGCGGTCAGCGTGCGCTCGCCGCCGGAGAGCATCGCGATCGAGCGCGGATCCTTGCCGGGCGGCGCCGCGATGATGTCGACCCCCATCTCGGCCGGGTCGTCGGTCTCGACCAGCGTGAGATCGGCGCGGCCGCCGCCGAAGAGGCGCCGGAAGAGCCGCTGGAAGTGGTCGCGCACCGCCTCGTAGGTGGTGCCAAAGCGCGTCTCGCACTCGCGATCGATCTCGTCGATCATCTCCTTCAGTTTCTGCTTCGCCTCGGCGAGGTCGTGCTTCTGCCGCTGCAGGAAGATCGCGCGCCCCTCGACTGCCTGCAGCTCCTCGATCGCGACGACGTTCACCGGCCCGAGCCGCGCCAGCGTGGCGCGCAACCGCTCCGCCTCCTGATCGAGCGCCGGCAACGGCGTCTGGAAGAGCTCGAGGTCGAGCAGGACTTCGATCGCGGCCGGCGGTGGCGCAAACACAGACGGCTCGGCAACCGGCGCCGCAACACTGCCATCGCTCGTCGGCGCGGGTAGCTCGGGGGCGGCGGCGGGCGGCGGCGGCAGGACGATCAGCCGTGCGCGCCCCTCCTCGACATCGGTGACCTGCGCCACCAGCGCATCGGGCTCGAGGAAGAGCTCCTCGCGGACTTTCTGCTCGAGCATCGAGCTGTGCAGCCGCTGCTCCTGCTCCTTGAGCTCGAGCGCCTGCACCTCACGGCCGGCCGTATCGACGATCGCCCGCAGCTCGTGGACGCGGCGGCGCAGCTCGCTGCTCTGCGCCTTGTGCTGCTCGAACTGTGCCTGCTCGGCGGTCAGTGCGGCCCCTTGCAGCTCGATCTCGGCGAGCAGCCGCGTCCGCTCCGCCGCGGCGGCCGCCTTCGCCTCGCCGAGCCGCGCCTCCTCCTCGCCGAGTTCCACCAGCCGGCGATCGGCGCGCTTCATCTCCTCGTGGCGCTCGCGCGATCGCGAGCGGGCCGCCTCGCGCGCCTCGTGGGACCCCTTGGCGCGCTCCACCAGCTTCGCCACCTCGACATCGAGCGTGAGCGCGATCTCCTCGGCCTGCCGGCGCTCTCCCCCACCGCCGTGCAGGTCGTCGGCGACCTTCGCCCGCTGCGCGCGCACCGCGAGCCGCTTCTGGTCGACCGCGAGGCGCTTGCCCGAAAGCTCGCGCCCTTCGTGACGCAGCGACGTGCAGCGCCGCTCGAGATCGACCATCTCGCGCGCGTCGAGCCCGAGCTCCTCACGCAGCAGCTCGAGCCGGCTGGTCGCCGTCTGCAGCTCCTTCTGGGCGGCGGCCTCGACGGTGGACGCCTCGGCGCGGCGGCGGGCACGCACCTCGCGATCGCGCTCGCGCAGCGCGATCTCCTGCTGGATCGACTCGAGCTGAGCGCTCCAGCCGGCGCACTCGCGCTCGCCGCGCTCGACCGATCGCGTGAGCCGCTCGCGCTCGTTGCGGCGCGTGATGAGGCCGAGGTACTCGCCGCGGCCGCGGCTCACACTCTCGAACGACGAGAGCATCACCTCGCCTTCGGCCGAGACCAGCGCGCGGCCGTCGACCGGCGAGCAGAGCTCCATCGCCACGTCGCCCGGCAAGAGGTCGAAGCGGCCGAGCAGCGCGGCGAGCAGCTCGCCGTCCTTGGCGTCGAAGGTGCTCGCGCGCAGCAGCTCGTTCCACGCGAGCGGGGCACCGCCTTCGGTGAGGCGCGCCGGGATCTCGGCGCGCGAGAGGATGCGGATCCGTTCGAGCCCTTCGCGCCGCAGTACTTTCAGCACGCGATCGGCCGCCGCGCGGTCCTTCACGACCAGCGCTTCGGAGAGCGGGCCGAGCGCCGCTTCGAGCGCGCGCGCCGTCTCCGACGGTGCCGTGACGACGTCGGCGACGATCCCTTCGACGCCGACCAGCTCGGCATCGCCCGCGGCCGCCCGTTCGAGCAGGCGCCGCACCACTTCGCTCACGCCCTCGTGGCGCGCGATCGCATCCTCGATCACCAGCAGCTTTGAGCGCTCGCCTTCGACCTTCGCCTCGCGATGGCGTGTCCGATCGGAGAGCGCCTGGCGATCGCTGTAGAGGCGCGCGAGCACGTCATCGTCCGCGGAGAGCTCGGCTTCGAGCGCGACGCGATCCGCCGAGAGCCCGTCGGTACGCCGCCGCAGCTCGCGCACCGTGGTCGCCGTGTCGGCGATGTGGCGCGACCGCTCGGTGCTGCGCTCCTCGAGCTTGCGGCGTGACTGCGACACCGCCTTCCAGTGCGACTCGACGTCGGCCAGCTCGCTGCGCGCCCGCTGCTCTTCTTCGACGAGGTCGAGCTCATCCTTCTCGAGCTCGGAGAGCTGTCGTTCGAGCTCCTGCGCCTGACGCGTCAATTCCTGCACGCGCCGCTGCGCGAGATGCTTCTCCTCGCGCCGCTCGTGCTCCTGCTCCGCGACCTCGGCGACGCGCGCTTCGGCGTCCCGCTCGGCGCGGGTCAGCTCGTCGATCTGCTCGGCGATCTCGACGCGGCGGGCGGCGCCTTCCTCGCGCTCCCGGCCGTTCTCGATGCCGCGCTCCTCGAGCTCGGCGAGGCGCGTCCCGAGGTGCTCGCTGCGGGCACGCCGATCGGCGAGCGTCGTGCGCAGGTCGGAGATCTGCGCGCCGAGCGCGGCCAGCTCGTCGTCGCGCGTGGTGAGCGCCTCCTCCGCGGTCGCGAGCTCTGCGCGACCCGCCGCAGCGCGCGCCGCCGCCTCTTCCTTCTGCTGCGAGAGCTCGGCGATGATCGCCGACAGCTCCCGCCGCTTGCGGGCCAACAGCACCGCGAGCACGCAGCGCAGCCGATCACGCTTCTCGACATAGGTGCGCGCCCGCCCGGCCTGCACCTTGAGCGAGCGCACCTGCCGCTCGAGCTCCGCCAGCAGGTCGGTCGCGCGCGTGATGTCCTGATCGGTGCGATCGAGGCGCCGCACCGCCTCCTTGCGGCGCACGCGATAACGGCTGGTGCCGGCCGCCTCTTCGAGCAGCACGCGCCGCTCGGCCGGGCTCGCGCGCAGGATCGCGTCGATCTGCCCCTGCGCCATGAACGAGTAGCCGCCGACGCCAAGGCCGGTGTCGAGGAAGAGGTCGCGGATCTCCTTCAGCTTCGCGGTCGCGTCGTTGATGAGGTACTCGCCGCCGCCGTCCTTGTGGAGGCGCCGCGTCACCTTCACCTCGGGCGCGGGATGGGGCAGCCGCGCCGAAGCGTTGTCGAAGAAGAGCGAGACCTCGGCGTGGTCGACGGTCGCCGACTCGCCGCGATAGACGACGTCCGCCATCCCCGAGCTGCGCAGCTTGGTCGGCCGCGTCTCGCCGAGCGCCCACTGGATCGCGTCGACCAGGTTTGACTTGCCGCAACCGTTGGGTCCGACGATCCCGGTGATCCCGTCGCCGATCTGGAACTCCGTCCGATGGGCGAACGACTTGAACCCGTACATCTCGACCTTGGTGAGCTTCATGGAGCGCCTGACCCCGGAGGCGGACGAGACTGACGGACCGACGGAGCAGCCACCGCAGCGGCCATCGCCGTGCCGAGCGGGAGCGGATCGAATGCATAGCGAAACGCGGCACCATCGTGTGCGAGGCCGAGCACGTCGCCGCCGCGTGGGAAGAGCAGGAAGTCGGCGCGGCCGAAGCGCGACTCGGCATCGGGAAACGACTCCTCGTGGAGCTCGAACCGCGTGCCGGCGGCGCTGCTCGCGGGAAGCGCGGCGCGCAGCCGCGCGACGATCTGCGCGCGCAGCCGGCTCGACGCCTCGCTCTCGGCCGGATCGCGCTCGGTGACGGCGCGCACGGCGGCGTCGATCCCGACCGGCACCAGCACGAGGTGATAGACGTGGCTGCCTGGCAGCTCGAGCGGGAGGTCGCGCGCCACCTCCCGCAACAGGTCGCGCAAGCGGCGCAGGAAGCCGATCCCCTGCTCGTCGCGCTGCAGCAGTTGCCGCAGCACGTTGGCGCCGGCGAGCAAGCCGCGTTCGAGCAGGTCGGGCAGCGCCTGTAGCAGCTCGCGCTCGCGGCGGCGGCCGGCGGCCAGCCCGAGCCGCGCGACGTTCAGCGCGACGCGCGCGCCGACGACCCGGACCGCCGGCTCACCCGCCACCACGTGACCGACGTCGGCGACGCCGAGCGCCAGCGCCGACTGGAGCGGCGCCGCGAGCCGCAGCAGCTCGCGCTCCTCGTCGCCGGGATCGACCAGCACGCGGACGCGTGGCACACGCAGGTGCGCCGAGAAGGCGACGGCCTGTTCGAGCAGCTCGGTCACGAAGGCGAGCAAGCGCTCCCGCACGGCCACGGGCGCGCCGCCGCGCCGGAAGAGGCTGGTGGCGACCGGCGGCGGCAGGTCGGCGCCGACGCCCACCACGCGGCGCGGCGGCAACGAGCGCGAGCGGTTGGCGGGCGCCTCGGAGAGCGCGAGCAGCAGCGTGCGCGCGGCGTCCGCGGCACGCGCGTCGTCCTCGAACGCCGGCGCGAGAGCGCGCTCGACGTGGTGGAGCGCCAACGTCCCGGAGAGCGCCGACTCGAGCCCGTGCACCAGATGAAGCAGCGCCGCCAGCGAGCCGGGAAGCGAGGCACGCCGCACCTCGCCGAAATCGAGTGTGGCGTGCAACGCGTGGCCCGGAGCGGCCAATCCATCGACATGCAGGTCGCCGCGCAGATGGGCGTCGGCGATGGCCGGTTCGAGCAATCGCGTGAGCGCGAACCGCCGCAGCAGCTCGGCACCGAGGCGCGCGTCGGGACGGTCAGAGCGATCGGCGCTGGTGGCATTCGCGCCGCGCGAAAAGGCGATCGCCTCGATCTCGGCCGCCGGCATCCCGAGCCCTTGCGTCCGCGCCAGTCGCTCCGCGTGGCCACGCGCCACCAGCTCCGCCGAGATGAGCTGCCGCACGATCGTCGTCGGGATCGTCTCCATCGCGAGCGCCCGCGCCTGCCGCTCGACCGCCACCGCGATCGCCGTCGCTTCGGCGCGCTTCAAGCCACCGTCGACCATCAAGCTGGTCGCGATCTTCGAGGGATCGAAGCCATCGAGACACTCGCGGCCGAGCGACGCGACGAAGAGCTCGCGGCCGGGCACGGACGCGGCGGCAGCCCGTTCGGTGGCGGGTGGCGAATCGCGCGACTGCAGCAGGATGTAGGAGCGGGCGACCTCATGGTGGCCCGTCTCCATGAGGATGCGCTCGGTCGTCTCGCGCACGGCGCGCGTCGACGGAGCGACCGTGCCGAGCTCTTCGTCGAGCACCAGCGCGACGAGTGCGGCCAGCTCCTCGGCCAGCAGCAGCTCCCCCTGTCCGACCGAGAACGCGGCGCGATGGATCGAGCCGGCGAGCCGCGCCGGATCGAACGGCTCGCGCGCACCGTCGCTGCCGACCACCTCGCGCAGCTTCGGGCGCTCTTGCGGAGTCGGCGCACCGTCCTCGTGCGCGCCGTGATCGCGTCGCTCAGCCACGGTTGCCCGCCTCACCGCGGCGCGCGTTCTTGGGATCCGGGCGGTCGTTGAGCAGCGGTGCCAGCTCCTCGAGGAACTGCTCGACGTCCTTGAACTCGCGGTAGACCGATGCGAAGCGCACGTAGGCGACCGGATCGAGCTTGCGCAGCTCGTTCATCACGAGGTTGCCGACGAACTGCGACGAGACATCCTTCTCGAACATCTCGCTGAGCTGGGTCTCGATCCGCCGGCAGAGCTCCGCGATCTGCTCCTGCGAGACGGGACGCTTCTCGCACGCCTTGCGGATGCCGGTCTGGAGCTTGCTGCGGTCGAAGGGGACTCGGGTGCCGTCCTTCTTGATCACGCGCAGCTCGATCTCCTCGATCGTCTCGTAGGTCGTGAAGCGCCGCCCGCAGTCGAGGCACTCCCGCCGTCGACGGATGACCGCGGCATCGCCCGAGGTGCGCGAGTCGATCACCTTGTCGTTGTTGGACTTGCAGTACGGGCACCGCATCGCGGCGCAGCCCCCCTCGAGCCGAAGAGGGCGGGATTGTCGCTATCTAGGAGTTGGGTGTCAAAGTTTGCGAAAGACAACCGGTTGTGGAAGTCACCGCGGAACGAGGCGACCGTGGTCGAAGCGGAGCCCGGCGCGCTCGAACGCCTCCTTCAATGCAGGCGTCGATTCAATGATCTCCTGCAACTTCTCCAGCGATCCATGGTCGATTCGCCACAGCTTGTCCGCAAGTTCGAGCGCGCGGCTCGTCTGGCCGAGGACCGCGGCTGCTGCAATCAAGCCTTGGAGGGCGTCGGCGTTGTCGGGTTCAACCTGCAACGCCTGCTCGAACGCGCGCGCCGCAAGGAGGGCGGTCTCACCGTTTTCAGGCGCGGCGACCCAGACCTGGATGATGAGACCTTGCCCGACCTCCACGAGGCCGGTGGCGAGCTGGCGACGCGTGAGCTTCAACCGCGCGAGCCAACGGTCGGCCGGAGGCTGCAACGATTCGA
>CAYRQC010000680.1:0-3425 GCA_964426265.1 uncultured Phycisphaerales bacterium
GAGGAGCTGCTCGATCTTGGCGGGAACGCCGCCGGGCCAGCGCTTGCGCGCGCCTTGCCAGGTGAGAAGAGTGAGCCGCGCGTGGTCGCCTTCGTCGGGATAGGTGTAGCGGAGCTCGTCGAGCGAGAAGGTGCAGTGCGCCGCGATCTCGAGCGTGCGAGCGAGCAGCTCTTCGCGGCCGCGATAGACCCGCGCCAGATCGGACAGCGGTCGCAGCGCGCGCACCCCGTCGGCCGGGACGCGATCGCCGAGCTCGGCGACGGTGCAGCCGTGGCGGATCGCCGTGAGCGTGTCGCGCAACCGGCGGCGCTCCGGCAGGTGGGCATCGATGGCGCCCGCCGCGACGAGCGGCAGCCGCGTCGCCGCGGAGAGTCGATCGAGCCGTGCGAGGCGCGCGCGATCGTCGGGCCCGTCGTGGAGTTCGGCGGCGAGCCAGGCGCGCTCGCCGAAGAGATCGTGGAGCCAGGTGAGCTCTGCCGCGGCGCGCGCGAGTGTTGCGGCATCGGAACGCGGCGCGAGCGCCGCCTCGTCGGGCAGCGCGATCGCGAGCAACCCTTCTGCGAGGTCGGCGAAGTCGGCGCGGAAGAGCAGTGAGCAGCCCTTTTCCGCTCGCCGCCGCCCGATCGTGATCAGCCGCGACAGCCGGCCATACGCCGCGCGATCGCTAGCGAGCAGGACGACGCTGCCCGCGTCGGCGAGGCGGATCTCGCTGCCGATCAGCAGGTGGAGCCGCGGCGGCTGCCCGCTCGCCGGTGCCGTCGCCTTCGCCGCGACGTGCGCGCGCACCACTCCGGCGAGTGAGCAGTCGTCGGTGATCGCGAGCGCGTGGTAGCCGAGCTCGGTGGCGCGTGCGACCAGCTCGTCGGGGTGCGAAGCGCCGCGGTGGAAGGTGAAGTTGGTGACGGCATGGAGCTCGGCGTAGCGGAGGAAGGGTGAAGCGGAATCGGACGGCGGTGCCACGCCGGCCGGCCGTGTCGCCTTGGCTGGGTGGGGGTGTGCCTTCGTGGGCGGGAGGTCAGGCATGGCTGTGCTGCACTCTCAGCAGAAGTCGCCGTCTCGCGCCTGAGATCGTTCGTGCGAGATACTGGGTATCCGAACAGTATATCGGTAGTCCGATCTCCCAAGGAGAGCTGGGTCGCGCTGCGAGTCGACTCACGTCTTGACGGCCCCCGATCGCGCGCTACACCAGTCCCGACGCGTGTCCGCTGCAGAGCCTGTCCGCTCTCGCGAACGATGAGCGGTCGATCTCCACCTGCAGGCTCATGTGCCAGGAGGTTCAGTCGCCGAAGGTTCATTCGAAGGGGGCTGCCGATGCGTCACTGCGATGGTGTTCGAGGCGCGTTGCTGGTGGTCGCGAACGGAGTGCTGTGCTCGCCGTCTGTCTTGGCACAAGCGCCCGCGGTTCACACCTACTACGTGAACGACGGCAGGGATGACACCCACAGCTCCCAGTTCGGCGAGTACGCCATCGATCTCGGCGGCAATGTCGACTGGGATCGATACGCCAACACGGACCCGATCACTGGCCACTACTACGCGAAGCTCTACAACCCGACCACACCCCCGGGCGACCCGCCGACCTTCCAAGGCGCGATGTTCGAGGGATGTCTCGACCTCGAGTACGTCAACTATCTCGTGAAGGCCCACTGCGGCATCCTCGGGGGCATCTTCCGGCCGAACGGCGCGCTCGGCCTCGCACCAGGCGAGATCGTGCAAGACCCCGAGCTGGTCGAGTCTCCGACCGATGACCCGACCACGACGTTCCCGATGGTGAGGGATGCGTGGTGGAATGCGCAAGGCGGCCCGCGACAGGTGATGTACTGGCCCTACGTGCTGAACGGCGCGCCGATGATGGTGTGCGTCGCGTACGACCCGTCGACGGGGCTGCTCGCTCTCAACGGCATGCCGCACATCCTGCTCTACAACTATCCGACCCACCTCTCGGCGTTCGGCGCGAACAAGAACCTCTGGTGTGATCAAGGCTCCACCTACAACTGCCCGAGTGGCCGGCGCCGGGAGTTCTCCGGGCCGATTACCGATGCGAGTGCCCCGGAAGGAGGCTGGCCCGGCACGGCCGCCGCGCCGCTGCTCGGTCCGAAGGAGCAAGCGCTGGAGCAAGGTGACATCGTCGTCTTCGTCTGGGAGCGCTACTCCGAGTCGTTTTGGACGGCGCTCCAGCGCACGCAAGAGGCGGAGTGGTACGTGCGCCACACCTTCGCCGCGGGTCCGCCCGCGCCCGGCTTCCCGTCGACGACGAGCTTCGCTCCGCTTCCCTCCCTCGGCCGGTCGGCGCTGTGGGGCAAGTCGTGGGGACGGGTCGTCGCGCAGATCCTGGCGCTGATGCAGCCGAACATCTACGGCGGTTCCGCGGCGTGGATCAACAGCGACATCGGGTACTCGCTCGAAGATCACTGGGAGCTCGAAAACACCAGGCAGCCGCTTTCGGGAGGCTCGGGCTGACGCCTTCGTCCAGCGCGCTCTGGGCCGGCTTCTACCAGCTCGTCGACGCCCTCGGCGTGCGCTTCGATCACCCAAAGTTCAACCAGTCGGGCTGGGACATGGCGGTTCTGAGCCTCATCCGGAGGCCGGGGGATCTCAAGGTCCCGGTCCACGGTGCCCTCGGCGACTCCGAGTTCCCGTTCGCCCACAGCGCGCACTGGCATCGCGCGGACGCATCCGCGTATGCGCAGGGCACGTGGAGCATCGACAACCTCCGCAACGTCGAGCACCAGTTCATCTGGGGCTACATCCCTGGCGTCAACGAGTTCAACGCCTTCACCGGCACGGAGTGGAGCGACCTGAAGTCGGCAATGGCGATGACGCCGGCTCCCCGCCAGCCGATCGTGCCGACCACCCCCGCTCCCGCGAAGCCCTACCCCGACCCGTACACCCACACCCTGCGCCATGTCCACGCGCCGGTCGGGATCATCGGCGGCTCCCCGCTGCTCACCGAGCTCGATGTCCAGGCCGGCATGACTCCGTCCTACAAGACGTCGAGCAACGTCGCGCAGAAGTCGCTCGGCCACGGGATCTACCCGGGGTTCGGGGACAACATGCATGTCCTCGATCTCGATGGCGATGGCAAGCTCGAGGTGGTCTTCGGCAATTTCGACGGCTACGTGCACATCCTCGAGTTCAGCGGGACCGATCCGAGCGACCCGTACCGCCTATTCGACGAGTGGAAGAGCCCGCACCTCGGCCGCGAGCCATTCGCCAACGACATCCTCTTCATCGCCGGGTCGACGCAGCTCTTCTTCGCCAACGCTGAGGGCGAGATCTGGCGGATCGACGTGCAGGCGGCCAACACCTACACCGTCGCCAACAACGGGGCACCGATCGCGACGCCCAATCCGGCGACGGGGTTTCTCTACGCGGGATCGACGCCGATGCTGCTGGTGAACGAGTTTGATCAGCAGAACTCCGGG
>CAYRQC010000681.1:0-8304 GCA_964426265.1 uncultured Phycisphaerales bacterium
CGGATGGATCGTCCCCAGCGTGCATGTCCGAGGACGAGTCGGTGACGGGCTCCTTGGAGCTGCCGGGGGTGGCTTCCTTGCTTCGTTTCTTCTTCTTCGACACTCGTGTCTCCCGCGGCCACGTGATGGCCGCGTCTCTCAGTCGCTGCCGGGGAAGAGCTCCGCCAGCGACTCGACCTCGAAGCGCGTCTGGCGCAGCGGCCCGAACGAGAGGCCGCCCGGACCCGAACGCTCGGCCGCGACGGGGTCAGGCGGAGCGGCCTCGCGGGTCGCGGCACCTGGCGTTGCATAGAAGTCGATGCCACCAAAGGCGACGAACGCCACCGCAGTCGGAGCCGGCCGCCGCGCGCCGACGAGCCGCGCGAACGAGACCTCGAGACGCAGTGCATCGGTGTCGCCGACCACGCCGGCCTCCAACGGCAGCGCGTCGAGCGGGACGAGATGGAGCACGTCATCGAGCGCGACGAAGAGAAGACGGGCGCCGGCCGTCGCCGCGAGGACCGGGTCGACCACCCGCTCCCGTAGCGTCCGCCCCGCCGCCGCCTCGTCATCACTCGCCGGGGCGACGAGCTGCGCGCCGCGCTCGAGCGGCTTGCCGACCGTGTCGCGCCAGTGCTCGACGAGCTCCTCGACCGCCGCGATCGGCCCCAGCTCCACGCGCGTCAGTGTTGCATCCGGCCGCACGACGTAGGCGAGCAGCTCGCCCGTCGCCTCCAAGCGGCCCAAGTGCTTCGGATCGAGCCGCCAGTGCTGGTAGCCGCGATAGCCGATCGCCGCGCTGCCTTTCGGCAACGCGCGCGCGATCGACGCGACAGCGACATCGGCGGGCGCCGGCGCACCGAGTGCGCTCCGCAGCTCCGCCTCGGCCGCGTCGCGCATGCGCACCGCGGCGTGGAACGCGTCCGCATCGCCCGCGGTCGCGACCAGTCGAGCGACCTCGTCGCGCAGCTCGCGCAGACGATCCATCCGCGGCTGGAACGCCGGATCGCCGCGCTGCGCCGCAGTCATTCCGCATTCGCCGGCGGCGAGCGCGCGCTGCGACTCGACCAGGCCGCAGAGCTCCACGTCGAGCCGGCCCGACGCGGGGCAAAGCGGCGCCAGCGACAGGAGCAAATCGATGTGCTTCATCTGACTCGAGATCGTCTCGCGTACCTCGCGATTGGCGCGGCCACGGACCAGCACCAGCTCGGCGCGAAGGCCGGCCGCGAGCGCGGAGAGCTCGGCCTCCAGCTCCTTCGTCCGTCCAAGCGCCGCCAGCGTCTGTGCGCGCGCAGCGTGCGCGAGATGCAGCTCGGCGTGACCTTGCGGGAGGCGCCGCTCCAGGGCCGCAAGCACCTCCTGCTCGAGGGATTGCGCGCGATCGAGCTCGCCCGACTCACGCAAGATCTCGGCGAGATCGCCGCGCGCCACGACGAGCGCGGGATGGTCCGCCGGGAAGGCGCGCCCGGACTCGGTGGCGACCTTCTCGAAGAGCGCTCGCGCGCCGGCGAAGTCGTCCAACCGCCGCAGCGTGACCGCGAGATTGAGGCGCACCGTCTGCAGCTCGAGCGGCTTGGCGCGCGACGACCGCTCGGCGACCGCGACGATCCGCTCCTGCAGCTTGCGCGCGGACTCGAAGTCGCCGGCGTTCCCGAGCGTGATCGCGAGGTTGTGGCGCGCCGCCTGGAGATCGATGTCGTCCTCCGGACGCGTCCGCTCGAGGAGCGTCAGCGTTCTTTCCTGGAGCGCGCGGGCGGCCGGCACGTCGCCCATGTCGCTGAGCGTGAGCGCGAGCGTGCAACGGACGATCTGCAAGTTGGGGTCATCGTCCGGAACCGTGCGCTCGAGAACGGCGAGCGCGCGCTCGAGCAGACTGCGGGCCGCGGCGAGCTGGCCGAGGAGGCGCAGCATGTCCGCGAGATCGTTGCGCGCCGCCTGGAGCTCGGGCGCATCGGCCGGGAGCGTCGCCTCGCGGGCGGCGACGACCCGCTCGAACCACGAGCGGGCCCCCTCGAGATCACCCGCTGCAAGGTCGAGGTTCGCGAGGTTGTTCCACGCCCACTGGAGCTTCGGATGGCCGGGCGGCAGCGTCCGCTCCCACGCGGTGATCACCGAGGCGAGCAGCGCGCGCGACGCCCGCGACTCGCCGAGCCCGCGCAGCGCCGAAGCGAGGTTGCCGCGCGTGTCGAGCAGCGCGGGATCGTCCGCCGGCAGCAGTCGCTCGCGCAGCCGCAGCACCTGTTCGAACGCGGCGCGCGCGTGCGACAGGTCGTCCGCCAGGAGCTGCGCGGCGCCGAGATCCTCGCAGGCGCGCAGGAGTTGTGGATCGTCTTCACGAAGCGTGCGTGCGCGGAGATCGACGACGCACGATCGCGCTTCGAGGGCCAGCGGCAGCGCGCCAAGATCAGCCGCGGCGGTCGCGATCATCGCGCACATCCCGATCGCCTCGGGGTCGTCGCGGAACCCGGAACCGCTCGTCACCGCGGTGAACATCGCGTCGATGCTGTCGAGGGCCGCGTTGCGTTGGCCGGTCGAGCGAGCGGCGCGCGCCGCGTCGAAATGGGTGCGCGCCGTGACGAGCGCCGCCTCCAGATCGGGACCGGGTGGCGGCGGCGCGAAGAGCGACTTGCTCGCGATCCACGTCGCGAAGTCGGGCTGCTCCTTCGATGCCAGCGTTCCGCGTCCAGTGACGTGCACCGTGATGTTCTGGCCAGCGTGAAGGTGGCAGGCAACCGCTGGCGAACCGCTCTCGCCACCCGCGACGGTCACGCCCGACTCGTCGCTCACCCGAAGCAGCAGGCGGCCGGCGGCGTCGATCGGCTTCGCCTCGATCGTGAGCTCGACGTCCCACAACGCGGCGTAGCGGAGCTCCGCCTCGGACGCGACCTCCAACGGCGCGCCATCACGCCTCGCGATCAACGGCGGCAGGCACCAGCGATCCGCCGAGTCCACGAGCGTGAACGCCGCGGTGATGGCCACGACGGACAACATGGTCGGGCAGCGTAGCCGATCAGTCCGGACTCGTCCGCCCGTCGCCTGCACTCGGGGGCGGGCTACTCGAGCCGTCCGAACTTCCCGTGCTGGAAGTCGTCGATCGCCTCCGCGATCTCCTGGCGCGTGTTCATGACGAAGGGTCCTTGCCCGACGACCGGCTCGGCGATCGGAGCACCGCCAAGCACCAGTAGGCGCGCCTCGCCCTTCGCCTCCACGCGGAAGCTCTCGCCCTTCCGACTGAAAAGCACGAGATGGCCTTCGGGCACCGGGGTCGCATCGTTCACCACGACCGGACCGCGCCTCACGAGCAGGAGCGTAGTGTGCCCCGCGCGCATGGCGAGGTCGGCACGACCGCCCGCAGCGAGCTGCAGATCCCACATCTCGACTGGAGTGAACGTGCGCGCTGGCCCCTTCGCGCCAAGGCACTCGCCAGCGATGACGCGCACCGTTCCACCACCTCCCGGAAGCGGGACCGCCGGGATCTGCGCGTCGACGATGTCCTGATAGCGAGGCGGCGAGAGCTTGTCCTTCGCCGGCAAGTTCACCCAGATCTGCGCCATCTCGAACGTCCCGCCGCGCTCCGCGAAAGCGCGCCCGTGGAACTCCTCGTGCAGCACGCCCGACGCCGCGGTCATCCACTGGACGTCGCCCGGCCCGATCTTCCCGTGGTTGCCGGCCGAGTCGCGGTGCTCGACCTCACCCTGATAGGCGATGGTGACGGTCTCGAAGCCGCGATGCGGATGGGAGCCGACGCCGCGTCGTTTCGCGGTCGGCGCGAACTCCCGCGGCGCCGCGTAGTCGAGCAGCAGGAACGGGCTCACCGCCGCCGCGTCGCCGTCGTAGGAGAGCAGCGTCCTCACGGCGAACCCGTCGCCCACCCAATGGCCAGGCGGCGGCGCTTCGACGACGTCGATCTCTCGGCGAGCGGCTGCGGACGAATGCATGGCTCCACCTCTCCACTTTTTCACCATCCAAGCGACACGACCAACGCGACGAGTCCAACCCTGAACCGCAAGTGAACCCGAATCGCCTCGTCGGTCAAGCTCCCGCGACTCGCGTCTCGCAAGTCACCTCATCGCACTCCCCGTCGAAAGGACGCGACGTGAAATGCCTTCGCGACGCCATGCTGTTGGCGATCATGAGGTAGCCACGACCAACATGGCCGAACCGATCTTCGAAGCGTCGATCGCTCGCCACGCGGCGATGCAGATGGAGCGCCGGGGGCTCCCCGAGGCGATTGTCCGACAGGTGCTCGCAGCGCCGGGGCAACGCGAAGCTATCCGTCCTGGCCGAGACCTGTTCCAATCGAGCGTCGAGTTTCCGGACGGCATCTACTTGGTTCGAGTTTTCGTGGATGTCGACCGGGACCCTGCAGATGTCGTAACCGCCTACCGTACGAGCAAGATCGCCAAGTACTGGAGACACGATCCGTGAGAGTGATCTACGACACGAAGACAGACTCATTGACCGTCGTCCTCAAAGAAGGTGTGGCCGTCGCCGAAAGCGACGAGGACAAGCCCGGGGTGATCCTCGACTACGACCAGCAGGGAGACCTGCTGTCGCTCGAGATCCTCGATGCCTCTCGGCGTGTGACGGAAGCGCGCAAGATCGAGTATCAGGCGACCGAATGAGCAGGGCCTCCGTTGCATCGCTGCTGGACCACTCAGCCCGACCGTGAGGTCCAGCAGAGTGACAGGATCTTCCACTCGCCACCGATCCGCGCGAGCTGGAAGACGTCGGTGCCGTGCGAGGCGCCACTCGGCAGATCGACCCGGAAGGTCGCCCACACCGTCGCGAGGGCGTGATCGACCAACACGATCGGCACGCCGGTCAGCACCTCGCGCAGCTCACCTTGGCGGGCGCGGCCCTCCCTCGCCCGTTCCACGAACTGCGCCGCCGGGAGCGTGCGCACCTCGGTGGTGATCGGATCGATCGCGATCGACGCGCCGGGCGCAAACGCGCGCCCCACCGCGTCGAAGTCGCCGCGCGAGTAGTCGGCGAGGAAGCGCTCGCAAGATTGCAGCGCCTCAGTGTGGTCGGCGGAAGGAGCGGCGGCGGTCGCCGCGGCCCGCCGATCGACGACGACGCGGCCGCCGCTCGCCACCCAGTCGATCGCGCGCAGTGCCTTTGGATCGGCGAGCGGATCGCCCGTGACGGCGACCAGGTCGGCGAAGGCGCCCGGCGCGATCCGTCCGAGATCGTCGTGCCCGAGCACGCTGGCCGCGGTCGTCGTCGCCGCTCGCAGCGCGGCGGCCGGCGTGAGGCCCGCCTCCACCAAGAGCTCGATCTCGCGCGCGTTGGCTCCGTGCGCGAAGACGCCGGCGTCGCTGCCACAGGCGATCGTCACGCCCACGGCTTGCGCGCGGCGCACCGCATCCAACGCCCGCGTGAGCCGTTCGGGACGCGGCTCGCTGTCGCGCTTCCAGCCGTGCTGCAACGCCAGCGCCTCGACCGCCGCGAGCGTCGGGCAAAGCGCGACGCCACGCTCCTGCATCCGCGCGAGCGTCGCATCGCTCGCGCCATCGCCATGCTCGATCGTCGCGACTCCAGCCTCCAATGCGCGCCGGATCCCCTCGTCGGTCGTCGCGTGCGCGGCGACCCTGCGACCGGCGCTCGTCGCCTCGGCGACCGCGGCGCAGAGCTCCTCCTCGGTGAGCGTCGCGGTCGCCGGGTCGCCCGCGCGACGGCGGTAGTCGGCGTAGACCTTGATCCAATCGGCGCCGGCGGCGATCTGCTCGCGCACGGCGCCGCGCATCGCATCGGGCCCGTTCACCTCCTGCGCGCCCTGCGGCACGGCGACCCGCGAATCGAAGCCGGCCGGTCCGTAGCAACTCGCGGCGACGATTGCGCGCGTGGTCGCCACGATGCGCGGGCCGACGATCAGCCCCGCGCGGATCGCGTCGCGCAGTGCGACGTCGGCGAACCCGGCGCCTTCCGTACCGAGCTCGCGGATCGTCGTGAACCCGGCCTCGATCGTCGCGCGTGCCGCCGTCGTCGCGCGGATCGTCCGCAGCTCGAGCGGCTCGCGCAGCACCTGCTCGTCCCACGGCGCCTCGTCGTAGGGATGGAGCAGCAGGTGAGTGTGCAGATCGATCAGCCCCGGGATCAGCGCGCGCCCTTCGAGGTCGACGACCCGCGCGTCCGCCGGCGTGTCGAGCTCGCCGCTCCGCCCCACCCGCTCGATCCGATCGCCGCGGATCACCACTCCGAAGTCGCCGAGCCACTGCTCACCCGCCGCGTCGAGCACCCGCGCGTGCAGCAGAACGAGCGGGCGGTCGTTCACCTCTTGGGCCGCGCCCACGACGTGCTCGTCGATTCGGCCGACGAGCACGGCCAAAGCGAGTGGTGCGAGATTCATCGTTGCTCCCTTCGATCACGCATTGATCGAAGTGGAGCGTACCGCGTCGAGAGCTGCGGCTCAGATCCCCCACGCCCACGGGATCACAACGACCGTCGTGATGACCGTCGTGATGGTGAGCGGCAGGCCGACGCGGACGTAGTCGGTGAAGCGGTAGCCGCCGGGGCCGTAGACCATGGTGTTGGTCTGGTAGCCGATCGGCGTCAGGAAGGAGTTGGAGGCGGCGACGGCGACGGCGATGACGAAGGGGCGCGGGTCGACGTGGAGCTGCTGCGCGCTTGCGAATGCGATGGGGAAGACCAGCGCCGCCGCCGCGTTGTTGGTGATCATCTCGGTGATGATCACGGTCGCGATCACGATGCCGAAGAGCGCGCCGTGCACGCTCCCGCTGCCGCTCGCCCCGATCATCAGCTCCGCCGCCTTCGCCGCGAGCCCCGACTTCTCCATCGCCGTGCCGAGGGCGAACGACGCGGCGATCACGATGATCGTGTCGAGGTCGATCGAGTCGCGCGCCTCGGTCGAGGTGAGCACGCCACACGCGATCAGCGCGATGGCGCCGACCAGCGACGCCTGCAGGATCGGCATCACGCCGGCACCCGCGACCACCACGATCAGCAGTCCGATCAGCCCGACGATCCACGCCTTCCTCGTCACCGCCGGCGGCGTGCCGCCCATCACCGAGACCATGAGGAAGTCGCCGCGGTCGCGCCAACGCTCGCGGAAGTCGGGGTCGGCGAGCAGGATCAGCGTGTCGCCCGGCTTCAAGCGCACCTGACCGAGCTTGTCGTGGATCGGCTGGCCCGAGCGGTGGATCGCGATCACGGCGGCCTGGAAACGCGCCCGGAAGTCGAGCTCCTTCAGCGTCTTGCCGAGCAGCGGCGACGCCACGCCGATCACCGCCTCGTAGAAGCGATGGCGCACCGTGTTGAGCTGCGACATGTGCGGCGCCTCGGCCGACTCGAGGCCGCGCCGGCTCTGCAGGTCGACCACGGTGTCGGCGCGGCCGACGAAGCTGAGACGGTCGCCGCCACGCAGCCGGCGCTCCGGGGCGACCGGGGCGATCAGCTCGCCATCGCGCTCGATGCCGGCCAGGAAGACACCCTGCAGGTTGCGCAGCCCCGCCTCCTCGACGCTCTTCTCGTCGAGCGGCCCGCCGCTCACGACCTTCATGCTCACCGTGAACTCGCGCGACCCGCCGGCGAACTGCTGCCCCGGCGCCTGGCGGTTGGGCTGCAGCCAAGGCACCGTGAGGATCAGCGTCGCGAGGCCGATGATCGCCACCGGCAATCCGATCGGCGTGACCTCGAACAGGCCGAGTGGCGCCTGGCCCGCCTTCTCCAGCATCCCCGACACCACGAGGTTGGTCGACGTGCCGATCGTGGTGATCACGCCGCCGAGGATGACGGCGAACGAGAGCGGCATGAGGTAGCGCGCCGCGGACGCCTTGGTCTTCTCACACCAGCGCAGCACCTGCGGGATCAACATCGCGACGATCGGCGTGTTGTTGAGGAATGCCGAGGCGGCGGCGGACGGCACCAGCAGCTTGGCCATCGCGAAACGGCCCCCGCCGCCTTTCCCGAGCAGCCGCTCGAGCACCGGCTGCAGGATGCCTGTCTTCTCCGCCGCCCGCGCCAGCACGTAGAGCGCCGCAACCGTAACCGGCGCCGTGTTCCCGAATCCCGAGAAGGTCTCCGCCGGCGTGATGATCCCGGCGAGCAGCAGCACGATCGCCGCTCCGACCATGACGTTCGATGGCGCGAGCCAGTCCTTGGCGAGACAGACCAGTGCCAGGAGGGCGACGGCGAGAGTGAACCAGGCTTGCCAGTACATGGAGGTTGGATCTCGTTCGGCCGAAGCGGCACGTAGCGCGCCCGGCGAGTCTCGGCAATTCCGGGCGATCGGCAAACAGTTCTCTCAGCCGGACGGTGGTCGCGGACAACGAAGCGCCCCCGGCGGCCTGGTGGCCTCCGGGG
>CAYRQC010000682.1:0-3735 GCA_964426265.1 uncultured Phycisphaerales bacterium
TTCGAGCACGGCCGGCAGATCGATCCGCGTGGCGCCGGCTTCGGTTGCCGGGTCCCCCCGACGTGCGAGAGCAGTCGCCACCGGCTCCACGAGAGCGCGGGCGAGCAGCACCGTTCCGTCGAGATCCGGGTGGCAGTAGTCGAGGAAGAGGTCGCGCGCCGGCGCGGATCGCGGCTCCTCCGCGAGGAAGAGCGCATTGGCGTCGGCCAGCAGCGCACCACTCGCCAACACCACCGAGGTGATGATGCCGTTCAGCCGCGGTCCCGCCCGGTTGGGATAGCCGTCGAGAGCGAGCGCCCGCTCGTAGCTCGCGCGTGCGCCGGCCGGGTCGCCGGTCACTTCGAGCAACTGCGCGCGGCGGTACTGGAGGCGCGCGACGTCGGGATCGAGTGCCAGCAATCGGTCGAGCCGCCGGCTCGCGCCAACGCGGTCGACCTCGGGAGCTCGCAGCGCAACCTCCAGCTCGGCAAGCTTCGAACGAAACTCCTCCTGTTGCACCGATGTGAGTGGCGCGCGAAAGAACGAGTAGCACGGCTCCCAGGCGAGGTTCGCGATCTGGGTCATGAGGATCACTTCGACGTGCTCGTCGCGGGCCGCCGAGACGATCGCTTCGAGGTTGCCGCGGAAGCGCTCCTCACCGCGTTCGAACTCCGTCGTGCTGAGGTAGGGCCGATCGCCCACCGCGACTGGCGGCGGTCGGCCTGCCGCGTCGGCGGCGCGCTCGCTCGAGCGCTGCTGACCGATCCGGACGCAGGAGAGCGTCCGCAACCAGGTGCGTAATCGCGGCCAGCTTCCGTCGCGCAGCGCTTCGACGTAGGAGGCCTGGAACTCGTTGTGACCGCTGCAGACGACCAGCACATCGGGATCGACGCGCGCGAGCGCGGCCAACGCGACTGCACGCACGTCGTCACTCGAGTCGGCGGAGCGCCCGAAGTTGACGACTTCGATCGATGCGCCAGTGGTCGCGGAACGGAGTGCCTCCTCGAGCACGCGACCGAACGAGAGCTGTGGAAAGAACGGGAAGCCGGCGGCCGTCGACTCGCCGACGACCACGACGCGGCGCGTGCCGGGCGGCTTGTCGCTCGTGCAGGCGATCCGATCGATCGAAGCGTGGCTGCGCCTCAGCTCGGGCCAGCCCAGCTCGCGCGTCACGCGCGGGCCGTGCAGTCCCGCGACCTCGAAGAGCGCGTCGGGCCGCCCGACTCCGAAGAGACGCAGCGTGAGCTCCACGACCGCAGCAAGTGCCACGGCGAGCACAACGCCGGCCAGCACGAGCAGCCAGCGCGAGCCAGATGCCACTCGATGCGGCTCACTCATCGACTCGGTTTCCCGTGCCAGCACAGCTCACCATTTTCGATCGTGATGCCGACGCAATCGAGCGCATGAACCAGACCGGGAAGCGTCGCGATCAAGCCGACCAGGTGCGAGACGAGCTCACGATCCGCCGCCCCGGCCGCGAGCAGCGCCACCCGAGCGTCATCGCCGTGATCGAACCCGGCCTGGATGAGCCCGCGCAACAAGAGGAAAGTCGCATCGGTGCGCTCCGCAGGCTCCATGCTCTCGGCGGCGTCGAGCAGCTCCGCCGGGATCCGCCACTGTTCGCGCGCCACCTCCGGCAGCGTCCCGAGCTGGCCGACGTTCGCCTTGGCCTGCTCGACCAGCCGCTTCGCTCCATCAGCTTCGCTCATCCCGAGTTCGGCACACCCGATGGAGAAACGCTCGCGCGATGATCCAGCAGGCTCGCGCGCGTCGACGAACTCGCTTGCCGACGCCACCACTCCCGACGCCTCGATCACCTTCAGGATCTCGTCGGCGATCAACCAGTGGCCGAAGAGCTTCGGGTGGCAGTAGTCATAGAAGAGGTCAGAGCCGGGAACGCCGCGCGCCGACTCCGCCATGAAGCGCGCCTCGATGTCAGCGACCACCACCCGCTCCCGAACCGCAAGGTCGCGCAGAACCTGGATCAAGTCGGGCGACGCGCGCTCCGGCAACCCGTCGAGTCCCAGCGAGCGCGCGAACGCGGCGCGCGCCTCGTCGATCCGTCCCAGCGCGAGCAGCAGGCGCCCGCGCCGGAAGTGCAAGATTGCCGCCTCCCCGTCGACCGCGAGCGCCGCGTCGATCTCGCCGAGCTCGAGCTGCACGCGCGCACGCGGCTCCGCATCGCCAGCGGACGCGGCGAGGTCGGGCAACGCGCCGAGCTCGAACTCACGCGCGACCGTCTCGATGCGCGCGACTTGCGCGGCCGCGTCGCGACCCGGCTGGACGATCGAGAGTCGCGGCAGATGGTCGAGCACGTTCGAGCTCGGGATGCAGACGACGACCGGAATGGCGAGCTCCCGCGCCACGCGAAGCAGGGCGCCGACGCCGGCCTCGAAGAGGTCACACGCGCGCTGCCGCTGTTCGGGGGTCAGGAAGCTGCCGATCGTCACCGTCGGTGGCACCGACAGCTCGTCCTTGGGAGTGCCGAGCAGTCGCTGCAGCCGCCGGCTGCGCGCGATCGTCGCCTTCAGTGGATCGACCACGCCAAGCAGATTCGGCTTCTTCAACTCGTTGTGGCCGACGTAGAGCACGAGCAGGTCGGGGGCGAATGCGGGCAGCTCTTCCGCGAGTGTCGGCCAGTCATGGCTGTCGTAGCCGTTCTTGCCGCAGTTCACGACCTCGAGCGTGTCGCGCGCCAGGCGCCGGCGCAGCCGTGCTTCCAGGAAGCGCGAGTAGGAGGCGACCGGTGCATAGCCGGCGCCGAAGGTCGTCGATTCGCCGATCGAGAGGATTCGGAAGACGCCCGGCGCTTTCGCCTTCGTCATCCAGTAGCGACCGAGGTTCGGTTCTCCGACCTGCGCGCCCATGTTGGGGTCAACCCCGAAGAGCGGGCGCCCGTGCTCATCCAGCCGTGCTGAACCAACCGGCCATTCGAGCGGCCTGAAGTGCGGCGGTGGACCGATCTCCTGGAACCAGCCACCGCCTTCCGCGGCGTCGAGCAGCCACAGCCCGAGGCCCAGTGCGACCCCCATCGAAAACAACGCAAGCAGCGCTCGATACAGAAGTGCCTTCACCGGCGACACCACCGCGCTCCGCTCCTCTGCTCCGCGCGTCGCCATTCCCGCCACTCGCCCCTCCGCGGGACTCTTTTCAGCTCGTCGGTGCCACCTTCAATAGCTTCATCTGCAACATGCCGAGCAGCGAGTTGGTCACCATGTAGAGCGACTGGCCGGCGGCGTAGCCGTAGAGCATCACGCCGAAGATGATCGGGAAGAAGTTCATCATCTTCTGCATCTGCGCCTGCTGCGGATCGGTCTGCTTGGGCATCATCCGGTTCTGCGCCAGCCACGCGATGACCATCAGGATCGGCAGCAGGTGGAGCTGACCGACCAGCGGCAACGCAAAGGGCAGCGGCACCACGTCCGGTGCCGACAGATCGTGGATCCAGCCGATGAATGAGGCGTGCCGCAACGCCGGCGAGGTCGACATGATCTGGAACAGTCCGTACCAGACCGGCATCTGCAGGAAGACGATCAGGCAGCCGAAGACCGGCGGGCGAACGCCGTGCTCGCGCATCAGCTTCTGCTGCTCGGCGCTGGCCTTCTGCAGGTTCCCCTTGTAGCGCTGCTTGATCTCGTCGACCTTCGGCTGCAGCACCTTCATCTTCTGCTGGAAAGTCGCCATGGTCCGGCTTTGCAGCTTGTTCAACGGGAAGAGCAGGATCTTCACCGTGACCGTGAGCAGGATGATCGCGAC
>CAYRQC010000683.1:0-2844 GCA_964426265.1 uncultured Phycisphaerales bacterium
CCGTCGCTCGCCACGCCAGTGCTGGGAGCGCGGCGCTACAGAGGACGACGGCCGCGAGGTTCGCGTGCTTGATCGACCGTCTCATTGCCCACTTCACGGCTCGTTTCATCGCTCGCGCCGGAGCAGATCGGCGGCCACCACGAAGACGCCGTCGGGAAAGGTGAGCCGCAGGTTTCCGGTCGCATCGAACCGCGCCGCCATCACCGCACGCTCGACCGGCGCGAGCGTCGCGCGCACCGGAATGCGCCGTCGCACGCTCGTCGTGTCACCGAGATCGACGACTTCGAGCTCGACCCCGCGGGTCTCATCGCCCCCGTCGACCAGCAAGACGAGTGTCTCGTCCTGCGGGTGGTGGAGCACGGCAGGACCGGCGAGGAGCTCCGGCACCTCGAACAGCTCGGAGACGACCTTTCGCGCGGCGATGTCATAGACCTGGATCGAGCCGCGGCCGAGCAGCAGCACGCGGCCCGCTCGCGGCGTCTCCTGCACGGCGAAGAACGCCTCGACCTCCTGGGTGTGGTATTCGTGGCCGCTCGCGTCGAGGAGGTGGAGGTGGTAGACGCCCGGCGTCTTCGCGCCGTGACCGACGAAGGTCGTCGCTCCCGCCATCACGCTCTGTACGACCGGCGGGTGTGGCGAGTCGGTGATGTCGTGCTGCCAGAGCCGGTGGCCGTCGGGGTCGTAGAGACGCAGGTCGTAGCGGCTCTCGCTGACGCGCGAACCGGTTGGCGAGCCTGATGGTGAGCTCGCTTGCGCGACGGTGCCGAAGAGGCGATCGCCCGCCGGAAACGGTGCGAGCAGTTCGAGCGCGGGTTCGCTCACGTCGACGCCGACCGCTCCGTCCGGCACGAAGCGCAGTCGGTACGGCCGCGAGTTGGCGCCGAACGCGGCCTCGTCCGCCAGGACCAGCCCACCGGCGCCGATGCGCACCGTCTTCCCGGCCGGCACGTCGAGCTCCGCGTGCAGTGCGAGCACCGCGTCATAGATCTGCAAGTGTTGTGAGCCATCCTTTGCGACGCGCGTGAGGACGAATCGATCGGGCTGTTCACCGGTCTGTAGCATTGCGTCTTCGAGTGCCAGCTCGTGCGCGACGTCGGCCTTCTCGTCGAGCGCGTAGAGGAACGACCGGTGCGCCGCGCCGACTTGCATCTCCACCTGGATGAGCTGCTCGGCGACGTAGCGCGAGTGCGTCCAACCGGTCTGACGCGCGCCCTCTTCCTGTGCCGCCAGGGTGACCGCCACCACCAGCGTGGGTACCAGCCAGTGCCATCTCATCCGTCGTCGCTCCCCTCGTCGTCCACCGGCTCGTCGATCGGGATCTGCACCGGCGTGACCGTCAACGCCCCGTCGTCCGTGCCGAGATCGAGCTCGTTCGCGGCGTGCGCCGTGGTCGTCGCGTCGCCATTCAGCACCTCGAGCCCGAGCCGCTCCGCATCACTCGGCGGTGGCAGCCCCGCCAGGGCGTCCGCCACCACGCGATTCGCCGGATCGAGCGCCAGCGCCTTCGACAGCGCGCGCCGCGCGGCGGCGACCTCGCCCGCCTTCTTCAGCGCGAGCCCGAACGACGCCTCGAACACTCCGACCTCGGGAGCGATGCGCGCCGCCTCACGGAACTCCGCGAGTGCAGCCGCGTCGTCGTGGCGCATCTGCGCGATCCGGCCGAGCGCATGGTGGGCCGTCGCGTCGCGTGCATCGAGCTCGATCGCGCGAACGAGTGCTCGCGTCGCCGCTTCGACGTCGCCGAGGTCGAGGAGCAACAGGCCGCCGCTCGACTGGATCGCGCGTTCCGCCGGCGCCAGCGCGACCGCCGCGCGTGCCTCATTCCGCGCCGCCTCCACGTTGCCGAGCGCCGCATCGGCGCGTGCGATCTCGAGCTGCAGCTCCGCCGACGTCGGAGCGAGCGCCGCAGCGCGTCGCAGCTCCGCGGCTGCGCGGCTCGCGTTCCCGGCCTCGAGGAAAGTCCGACCCGCGGAGCCGTGCAGCGCCGCATCGTCCGGCTCGATCGCCAGTGCGCGCTCGTGCTCGCGGATCGCATCGTCCATCCGGCCACCGCGCGCCCAGAGGCGTGCCAGTCCATCGTGCGCCGCCGCGTTGTGCTCGTTGCGCTGGATCGCGAGCTCGTAGAGGAGTCGCGCCTCGTCGAGATCGCCGCCCTTCGATGCGCGATCGGCCTGTCGCTCGAGATCGATCGAGTCCTGCATCGAGTGCGCGTACTCACGCGTCCCGTCTCGGAACGAGCGATCACGCGCCGCCTGCGCCCATGGGTCGGGCGGGCGGGCGTGGCAGCCGCCGAGCAGCGCGATGAGTCCCGCAAGAGCCCATCGTCGTGCGCGCGGAACGCGGTTCGGTCGGAGCCTCATTCACGGGCCCTCCCTCTGACCGCTCCTTCGTTCGATTGAGGCGCGCTTCAGTAGGGTTGCGGGAAAACCCGGAAGCGGCCCGGTAGCGTCGCCCTGCGCGCGTCGGAAGCACCCGGGGATCGATCACGATCGTGGACGCGTCGAGCCCGCCGTCACGTGCATGCTCGCGCACGTTGAGTCGCTGGCGCGAGGAACTCGGACGGACGGCAGGCGGGGCGCGTGTGCTTCACGTCGGTGTCGACGGTGCAGGGGCTCGCGCCGATGACGTTGTGCGGCCTTGCGCTCGCTGGCGCGAACCGCGGCATGGACGCGCTCGGTCGCGTGCCGGGGATCCTCACGGCCGAGGAGCTGGCGGGGCTCGACCTTTCGGGCTGCGAACTCGCGGTGCTCTCCGCTTGTGAGACCAACGTGGGCCTGCGCCGCGCGGGGCTCGGGATCCAGTCGTTGCAGGCGGCGTTGCACGCGGCCGGCGCGCGCGTGGTCG
>CAYRQC010000684.1:0-6618 GCA_964426265.1 uncultured Phycisphaerales bacterium
AAGATCTGGCGGCGCAGCTACGACATCCCGCCGCCACCGCTTGCGGCCGGCGACCCGCGCCACTCGGCGGGAGACCCGCGCTACGCCGGTCTTGCCACGAGTGAGCTGCCGGTTGGCGAGAGCCTCGCCGACACCGTGCAGCGCTTCCTGCCGTGCTGGCACCAGCAGATCGCCCCTGCATTGCGAGCGGGCCAGCGCGTGCTGATCGCCGCTCACGGCAACAGCCTCCGCGCGCTCGTGATGTACCTCGGGAAGATCCCGAACGAGGCGATCGTCGAGCTCAACATCCCGACCGGGATCCCGCTCGCCTATGAACTCGACGACGATCTGCGGCCGCTCCGCCAGGGCTACCTCGGCGATCCGGAGGCCGCGGCGCGGGCCGCCAAGGCGGTCGCCGAGCAGAGCTCGAAGACGCCGCCAAGGAGCTGAAACGTCGTGTGACCACGGGCGCCGTCTGAGTGCGGCTACTTGCTGCCGGCCGTCTCCTTCACCCGCACGACCAGCACCGGGATCGGTGCCATCCGCAGCAGCCGCTCGGTCACGCTCCCCAACATCAGGTGCGAGAGCCCGCTGCGACCGTGGGTCGTGGTGACGATCAGGTCGGCGCCTATCTCGCGGGCGTGGGCGAGCAGCGCCTCGGCGGGAGAGGCGGCCTCGATCACGGTGGTCTCGACGGCGATCGTCGCCGGCCGGTCGCGCACCCGCTCGCACAGCCGTTGCTCGAGCTGCGGGCGGACCTCCTGCAGCGCGCGCAGCAGCGCGCCGTACTGCTCGTAGGGAGCGAGCGCGTAGGGTTCTTCGAGTACACAGACCGCGTGCAGCTTGGCGCCGAACCGCTCCGCGAGGGCGAGCGCGTGCGGCCACGCCTCGAATGAGCGATCGGAGAGGTCGGTTGCGAAGAGGATGCGCTGGAAGTTCATGACGGTTGGAGCTCCCGGACGCCATGTGGTGGCGCGGACGGTTCCATCTCGGCAAACCGTGGGCCAGCGCGGTCCGCTCTTCACCGTCCCTTCACGCGCTCCGCACGGAATATTCTCGGCAGTCACCTACTCTTCCGCCTCGTCTCCCTTCTCTCTGCGTGAGGACCGCTTGGCGAAACGGCAGAAGATCCTCGTGGTCGAGGACGAGCCCGACATCCTGGAGGTGATCGCCTACAACCTCACGCGGGAGGGGTTCCGCGTGTTGACCGCGCGCGACGGCGAGTCAGGTTTTCGCCAGGCGCGGGAAGAGCTTCCCGACGCGCTGGTGCTCGACCTCATGCTGCCGGGCATCGATGGCCTCGAGGTCTGCCGGCGTTTGCGCGCCGATGACGTCACCCGCTCGCTGCCGATCATGATGGTCACCGCGAAGGGCGAGGAGGCCGATGTCGTGGTTGGCCTCGGGATCGGCGCCGATGACTACGTGGCGAAACCCTTCAGCCCGCGCGAGCTGGTCGCCCGCGTGCGCGCGCTGCTTCGTCGTTCCGAGGCGCAGTCGGCGCGCGTCGACTGCGACCGCCTCGAGTTCAGCGGCGTCATCATCGACCGCTCGCGTCACGAGGTGCTGGTGCACGGCGAGCCCGTCACCTTCACGCCGACCGAGCTGCGGCTGCTCCACTTCCTGGCGCTCCATCCGGGCCGGGTGCTGACGCGCGACCAGATTCTCTCGCGGGCGATCGGCGAGCACGCCGTCGTGCTCGACCGCAACATCGACGTCCATGTACGCGCGATCCGCAAGAAGCTCGGCGCCGAGCGCGAGCGCCTCGAGACGGTGCGGGGAGTCGGTTACCGGTTCCGCGACGACCGAGGCGGCTGACGGTGCGGTCGCGCTTCCTGTTCAAGCTGTTCGCGAGCTACGTCTTCTTCGTGCTCGTGAATGCGCTGGTCGCCGAGTTCCTGGTGTCGCGCTGGATCGCGCGGCATGAGCGCGTCGAGATCTTCGAGTCGCTCGCCGGTCAGGCGGCGCTGCTGGCCGATGCGGTGCGTCCGGCGCTGGGCGCCGCGGCGGATGGTTCGCTCGAGCGTCGCATCGAGTCGCTCGCGGCGGCGACCGGCTCGCGGCTGACGGTCGTGGCGGCCGACGGCACCGTGCTCGCCGATTCGGCCGAACGGCACGAGTCGATGCAGAACCACCTTGCGCGCAAGGAGTTCGCGGAGGCGGTGGCCAAGGGCAGCGGCAGCGATGAGCGAACCAGCGTGACGACCGGGCAGCCGACCCTCTACTATTGCCTCGCGGTCGCCGGTGGCGAGTCGCGACTCGGCTTCGTGCGAGTGGCGTTGCCATTGCCAGGGATCGAGGCGCGCCTCGACCGATTGCGCTCGACCGTCCTCGCCGGTGTGTTGGTCGGCACGGCGGTCGCGCTGGCACTCGCGGTGGTGGTCGCGCGCCGGCTCACGCGGCCGGTCGCGGCGCTGACCGAGGCGGCGGCCGCCCTCGCCACGGGTGACCTCGAGATCGAGATCCCGGTGACGAGCCGCGACGAGCTCGGGGAGCTGGCGCGCGCCTTCGAGCACATGTCGGCGCGGCTGCGCGAGCGGCTCGCCGATCTCGAACGGGAGCGCAGCAAGCTCGCGGTCGTGCTGGAGAGCATGACCGAGGGCGTGGTCGCGGTGGACGGCGATGAGCGGCTGCTCCATTGCAACGCGGCGGCGCGCGCGATGCTCGGCATCGGGAGCGGTGCGGCGATCGGGCGGCCGCTCGTCGAGCTGGTGCGGGCGCCGGAGCTGGTCGCGGCGTTGCGGGTCGATCCGCGGGCCGACCCGCACACCTCTTCAGCGACGAGCGAGCCACCCCACGAAGTGCGGCTACTGCAGGGCGGTCGCACGCTCGTCGCGCTGATTCGCGCCTCGCCGCTGCCGGCGGGCGGGGCGGTCGCGGTCCTCCTCGACGCGACCGAACTGCGGCGCCTCGAGACCGTGCGTCGCGATTTCGTCGCCAACGTCTCGCACGAGCTCAAGACGCCGCTCGCCGCGATGCGTGGCCTGGTCGAAACGCTGGTGGACGACGAAGCGACGATGGACGCCGGCGTGCGCCGCCGATTCCTCGGCAAGCTCGGCGATCACGTGCAGCGGCTCACCGACCTGGCCACCGACCTGCTGCACCTCGCGCGCGCCGAGGCCGAGCGGCCCCATCCGCCGATCACGATCGACCTCGCCGCCGCGGCCGCGACGGCGCTCGAACGGTTGGCGCCGGCCGCGCGCGCCAAGTCGATCACCCTCGTGGTGAGCGGTGGGGCGGCCACCGCGGTCGGTGATCCCGAGGCGATCGCCCAGATCCTCGACAACTTGGTGGACAACGCGGTCAAGTACACACCGGCCGGCGGGCGCGTCGAGGTCCGAACGCTGGTCGCGGATGAGGGCGGCGCGCCAGGCGCTGCCGGCGTGATCGAGGTGATCGACAACGGCGTCGGCATCGAGCCGGTCGAGCAGGCGCGCGTCTTCGAACGCTTCTATCGCGTCGACAAGGCGCGCGCGCGCGACGTGCCGGGTACCGGGCTTGGCCTGTCGATCGTGAAACATCTCGTCGAGGCGCACGGCGGCACGGTCACGCTCGAGAGCTGGCCCGGCCGCGGCAGCACGTTTCGGGTCCGTCTTCCGGGGCGCCCGGCCGGACAAGAGGAGTAGCCGATGTCAAAGCACCTGACGCGCGATCTGGAACGGTTGAAGAAGCAGCTCCTCACGATGGGCGGGATGGTCGAGGAGGCGACCGACCTCGCGATCACGGCGATCATCGACCGCCGCCGCGACCTCGCCGAGCAGGTGATGGCGGGCGACGACGGCATCGACGCCAAGGAGCTCGAGGTCGAGGACGACTGTCTCAAGATGCTCGCGCTCCACCAGCCGGTGGCCTCCGACCTGCGCTTCATCATCACCGTCCTCAAGGTGAACAACGACCTCGAGCGGATGGGCGATCTCGCCAAGAACATCGCCGAGCGCGCCGCAATCCTGGCGGGACAGCCGTCGATCGAGGGCGCCCAGGATTTTCGCCGCATGGCCGAGCGCGTGCGCTGGATGGTCCACGAGTGCATCGATGCGTTGGTCGAGCGCGACGTCGACCGGGCGCGCACCGTCTGCCAGCGCGACACTGAGGTCGACGAAGAGAACCGTCGCCACTTCGCGCAGCTCCAGGAGGTGATGCGTCGCGATCCGACCAGCGTCGAGCGTGCCGTGTCGCTGCTCTCGGTGTCCCGCCACCTCGAGCGCATCGCCGATCACGCGACCAACGTCGCCGAGGACGTGGTCTTCCTGGTCGATGGCGAGGTGATCCGTCACGTCCGACTGGCGCGCGCCCGCGAGCAGTAGCCGACATCGAGCCTTCATCCCGTCTTCGCAAAGGCTTCACGGAGTTCACGTAGGGTATTGCCTCAAGGAGACCACATGAGCACGCTCGCAAGTTCGATCTTGAGCTGCACCCTTGGCGCTGCGCTGCTGCACGCACTGTCGGCGTCGGCCGGCGCCCAGACGATCGAGGAGCTGAAAGAGGAGTTCAAGCTCCGCCAGGACGTGGCGAACGAGCGCATCAAGGCGCTCGAGGACAAGTTCAGCGCCACCGACACCTTCCGGGTCTACTGGAAGGATGGTCTGCGTCTCACCAGCCCCGACAACAAGTTCGACCTCAAGATCGGCGGTCGCATCCACTTCGAAAGTGAGTGGAACGACTCCGACCAGAACGTCGAGGCGAGCAAGCGCTACACGGCCAACTCGGGCGACACCACCAAGACCGCGGCGATCGGCCCGCTCGAGGACGGCATGGAGCTGCGGCGCGCCCGCCTCTACCTCTCGGGCCTGCTCTATGACCACGTCGAGTTCAAGTGGCAGTACGACTTCGCGAAGGGTGCCGTCGGTCACAAGGACGTCTACGTCGGCCTGGTGAACCTCGGCGACTGGATCCCGAACCTGCGCATGGGTCACCAGTACGAGCAGTTCGGGCTCGATGCGCTGACCTCGAGCAACGACTCGACCTTCATCGAGCGCGCGGCGATCTCGAACATCATCGCCCCCAACCGCAACCCCGGCTTCATGCTCTGGAAGAACCTCAAGGTGGAGAACGAGGAGCGGCTCACTTGGGCGCTCGGCGCCTACCGCGAAGATGCCGGGGACAACAGCGTGTCGGCGAACGACGGCGCCTACAACTTCACCGGCCGCATCACCGGCACGCCCTTCTGGCAGGACAAGGGCAAGCGGATGGTCCACGTCGGGCTCGCCGCGACGCGCCGCTCGGTGCCGGGTCGCAACGGCGAGACCGTGGCCTACGCGGGCAAGCCGGAGGTCGACCTCTTCGGCAACTTCGTCAACACCGGTCTCATCGGCGAGGCGTCAGAGGACCGGCGCTATGGTGCCGAGCTCGCCGGTGTGTGGAATCGCTGGTCGCTCCAGGGTGAGTACATGGTCACCCACACCGAGCTGAACCGGAGCAAGCTCGATGATCCGAGCTTCCACGGCTTCTACGTGCAGGGCACCTACTCACTCTTCGGCGAGAATCGCCGCTGGAAGCCCGCCGAGGCCATCTTCCAGAACCCCAAGCCTTTCGCGAATGCCTTCGAGAACGGCGGCATGGGGGCGTGGGAGCTGGCACTGCGCTACTCGACGATCGACCTGACCGATGGCTCGAAGCTCCATGGCGGTGTCCAAGGTGGTGCGCTCACGAGCCTCACGGCGGGGATCAACTGGTACCTCAACCCGAACACGCGGGTGATGTTCGATGTGTCACGGATCGACCTCGACGAGCTGGACCGCGCGCTGGGTCGCGGCGGTCAGGTGACGGTGGCGCAGATGCGCGTGCAGCTCGCCTTCTGAGCCAATCGACGCGTCGAGCTCGCTGGACTGAACGACTGCGGCGGCACGGTGCACTGGCACCCTGCCGCCGCTTCATGGTCCTGGGGCTCGAGACCGCTCTTCGTCGGACCGATCACCGACGTGTCGATCAACCCGGCCTGCCTGCTGTCCCGGGTGCTACTTGCTCCCCGGCGCAGCTTCCTTCGGCGGCGCTTCACTCTTGATCGGGGTCCCGCTCAGGCGGCCGAGCTTCGCAGGGAAGGCACCGCCGTGCTTGCCGAACCAGTCGCGCCACGTCTGCGCGACCTGATCGTCGTACTTCGGGATGTCGTCGATCTTCTTGTCGGCCGCGCGCTCGACGAGGCCGTCGTGGATCATGCGCCGCTGGCCTTCGTCGGCCGGCGCGTCGCGCGTGCCATCGCCGTCGTTGTCGCCGCCGCCACCGCCGCGGCGGCGTCCACCACCACCGCCTCCGCCACCGCCCCGACCACCACCACCACCGCCGCCTCCGCCGCCACCACGGCCACCACCACCACCGGCGCGGCCGCGCGATCCCTCGGCCGCGACGAGCCGGTCGATCACCGCGTCGAGCGCCGGTCGCGAGCCGAGCTTCAGCAACGACTTGGCGAGCGGCTCGGCAAACTCGTTCGGCGCGTCGGGCCCGAGCTGCTTCAGGACCTCGATCAACGCCTGGACGCCGCGATCATCCGGCAGCTTGCCGAGCCCCTCGATGACACCGTGGGTGTACTTCAGTCCCTCCTCGCTCATGATCGAGTTGCCGAACGACCCGCGCTCGCGGTTCTTGCCGACCTTCGCGAACTCCTCGCGGATGCCATCGAGTGCATCAACCAGCGCCTTCACCGTG
>CAYRQC010000685.1:0-2862 GCA_964426265.1 uncultured Phycisphaerales bacterium
CTGGATTCCCGAGAGCTCCTCGGGCTCGCGGCCCCAGATCTTGCGCGCGTACGGGAAGTAGAAGCGCTCGCACATCGTGGCGCCGAGATTGCCGCGCAGGACGGAGGCGAAGGTGTCGGGCGAGCCGTTCGCCGCCTTGCCGCGGAAGGCCTTCTTCAAGGAGTCACCCGCCATCCCCAGCCCGAAGCGCGGATCGAGCCGCAGCAGCAGGTCGAGTGGCTTCAGCGGGAAGTGGATGTAGCGACCGAGCAGCCGGATGCGGCCGTGGCGCGGGCGGTCGAGCAGCTCGTCCCCGAGCAGGCGGCGCAGCTCGCCGAGGATTCCAGGGTCGCACGCGGGATGGAGGCGGTGGCTGCCAAAGTCGAGCCGCTGTCCGTCCCACTGGAAGCTGCCGGCATTGCCGCCGAGCCACCGGTTCTGCTCGATCAGCGTGACGCGCGCCTTCTTCTGCAACGCAAGCTGCCACGCGGCACCGAGACCGGCCGGCCCGCCACCGAGGATGACGACGCGGGGAAGCGCCGCACTGATCCGTGGATCAGGCATGTTGCGGAACCGCCGCATCGGCCGGCAGGTCGCGGCGTTTGAGCAGTCCCCAGATCGCGCCGGCGATCAGGCTGCCGATCAGGATCACGGCCTGCCAGACCACGGAGACGGCGATCGTGCGCGCCCACTTGTCGTCGTTCGAGAGCTCGCCGTTCTGCACCAGTGGAACGAAGAGCATCGCGAAGGCCGTGTCGCGTACGCCGATGCCGTTGAAGCTCACCGGCAGCAGCCCCGCCACCTTCCCGAGCGACGCGGCAAAGAGCCACGCCGACGCGCTCGCCTCGATGCCGAGCTCGGCCCCGAGCAGAGCGTTCAGCCCCACGAAGGCGGCCTGGATGAGGCACGCTCCCGTGAGCGAGATGAGAAGCGTTCCCGGCTTGCGGCGCTGGCGCCGCAGTGCGACGAGTACCTGGGCGATGCGTCGACGGAACTTGGGCGGCCACTTCGCGAGCGGCCGCCTCGACACCGAGACGAGCAGCGCGATGGCGACCACCACTCCGAGCGCGGCACCGAGCGGCAGCAGTGTCCGCATCGCCCCGCTCCGCTCGAAGCCGACGAAGAAGCTCGCCGCCAGCGCGAGCACGCCGAGCGCCGTGATGTCGAGCAGCCGGTCGGCGGCGCCGCCGAGGATCGCCGCCTCCATCCGACCCGAGCGGCGACCCGCGAGCAGCGCGCGCAGCACGTCGCCGCCGACGATGCTCGGCAGGAAGATGTTGGAGAAGAGCCCGGCCGAGTAGCACTCGACCGCCGCGGAAGCCGGCAGCGGGGCGCCGGCGACTCCGATCACCATCCGCCACTTGAAGGTGCTGACGAGGTGACAGCCGAGGAAGCCGGCGACCACCAGCGCGATGGTGGTGAGCGGCACCTCGCTGAAGGCCTGGGAGAGCTTGTCCCACGGCACGAACCGGACCAGCAGCAGCACCACGACGGCGCTCACCGCGAGCCGGATCAGCAGCTTGTGCGGCCGCGCCTTCACCGCTTGAACGCCATGCGCGCGTTCTGGTCGGCGAGCAGCCCGACGCACCAGATCACGAGTGCCCCGAGCAGCGCCAGCACGGCGCTCTCGGACAGGTTGTCGAGGAAGCAGTCGTAGACGAACTTGGCGAGGCCCGCGACGCACAGCACCGCGCCGAGCGGCAGGAAGACCTTGAGCGGATTGAACAGCACGATCGTCCGCAGGATCAGGATCAAGAAGTCGTAGGCGTGGCGCGGCCGGATCTTCGAGGCGCCGAGCCGCTTGCCGTAGTCGATCGCGATGAACTCCATCGCGTGGCCGTTGCACGCGCACGAGAGGGTGATCGTGGTGGTGAACGAGAAGCCTTGCGGGAGCAGGTGCTCGTAGCGTTGCACCAGCGGCTTCCTCATCAGCCGCAGCCCCGAGTTCAAGTCGGGGATCGCGACGCCGGCGAGGTAGCTCGCGAGCCGCGTGAGGAACCACTTGGCGGGCCGGCGAGAGAGCGGGATGTGGACCGATTCACCGATGCGCGCGCCGACCACCATCTCGTTCAGCGGGGCGCGCGCGAGCAGCTTCGGGATCGCCGCCGTCGGATAGGTGCCGTCGGCGTCGGTGATGAGGATCCAGCCATGGCGGCTCGCCGCGATGCCGGTCTTCAAGGCCGCGCCGTAGCCTTCGTTGTGCCGCTTGCGCAGCACGCGCGCGCCGGCCGCCGACGCTTCCGCCGCGGTGTCGTCGCGCGACCCGTCATCGACGACGATGAGCTCGTACTCCCAGCCAGTGGCGCGCAACGCGGCATCGACGGCGCGCACTTGGGCCCCCACGTGCGGGCCTTCGTTGAACGCCGGGATCACCACGCTGACCGCGCGTTCCGCCGCCCCCTTGGCTGCCTCGCCGACGTCCTCGATCACTCGCCTTCCCCTTCATCCCGCCTGCCGCCTCTTCGGAGCCGCCGGCGCGACGGCTTGAAGGTGGCGGGGGAGGCGAACCCTCCCCCGCGTCGGCCGCGACACGCGGCCTCCCCCTCCTCGCCGCCTGATGGGCGGCGCGGCACCTCCGGTGCCGGGGCCTTCAGTCACCCGAATCGTGCGCAACGCGAAGGAGCCAATGATCGGTCGCCTACGCCTCCTTCTTGCTGAAGTACCAGTCGGTGTACTCGTAGCCGGCCGACTCGCGCGCCTTCGCGTCGGCCACCGTGAGGGGTGGCGGGACGATCACCTTCTCGCCGGGCCGCCAGTTCGCCGGCGTCGCGACCTTCTTCGCCACATGCGTCTGGAGCGCGTCGACGACGCGGATGATCTCGTCGATGTTGCGGCCGTTGGTGAGCGGGTAGTAGACCATCGCGCGGATGTTCTGGTCGGGAT
>CAYRQC010000686.1:0-3801 GCA_964426265.1 uncultured Phycisphaerales bacterium
TCGACCGGTTCGGGAAGTGGATGGAGGGCTACAAAAAATGAGCCTTCCAAAAAAAGTGCTGGTTCTCGGCTCGGGCGCAATCAAGATAGGGGAGGCGGGCGAGTTCGACTACTCCGGCTCGCAGGCGATCAAGGCGCTGAAAGAAGAGGGGATCCAGACGGTCCTGGTGAACCCCAACATCGCGACCATCCAGACAAGCGAGGGGCTCGCCGACCGGATCCACCTCACCGCGGTGACGCCCGAGTTCGTCGAGCGGATCATCAAGAAGGAGGAGGTCGACTCGATCCTGCTCTCGTTCGGCGGACAGACCGCGCTCAACTGCGGGCTCGAGCTCAGCGACAGCGGGGTGCTGGGCAAGTACGGAGTCCGCGTGCTCGGCACGCCGGTGAAGGCGATCCGCGACACCGAGGACCGGCAGCTCTTCATCGACCGCCTGAACGAGATCGGCGTGAAGACGGCAAACAGCCGCGCGTGCCGTTCGCTCGCGGAGGCGCGCGCGGCGGTGAAGGCGCTCGGCCTCCCGGTGATGCTGCGCGGCGGCTATGCGCTCGGCGGCAAGGGCAGCGGCATCGTCGACCGCGAGAGCGACCTCGAAGACGCACTGCGGCGCGCCTTCGCCGGCGGCATGCCGCAGGTGCTGGTCGAGGAGTGCCTGCGCGGCTGGAAGGAGATCGAGTACGAGGTCGTGCGCGACGGTCGCGACAACTGCATCACCGTATGCAACATGGAGAACTTCGACCCGATGGGCATCCACACGGGTGAGTCCATCGTGGTCGCGCCGTCGCAGACGCTGAACGACGACGAGTACCAGATGCTGCGTTCGATCGCGATCAAGGCCGTACGCCACATCGGCATCGTCGGCGAGTGCAACATCCAGTACGCGCTCGACCCGAAGAGCACCGACTACCGCGTGATCGAGATCAACGCGCGCCTGTCGCGTTCGAGCGCGCTCGCCAGCAAGGCGACCGGCTATCCGCTCGCCTACGTCGCCGCGAAGATCGCGGTCGGCTACGCCCTGCCCGAGATCACCAACGCCATCACGCGCCGCACGACGGCCTTCTTCGAGCCCGCGCTCGACTACCTGGTCTGCAAGATGCCGCGCTGGGATCTCGGCAAGTTCCGCGGTGCGTCGGTGCGCATCGGCAGCGAGATGAAGAGCGTCGGCGAGGTGATGGCGATCGGCCGCACCTTCCCGGAAGTGCTCCAGAAGGCGCTGCGGATGAACGACATCGGCGTGAAGGGGCTCGATCCCGACGCCTTCGAGTTCGAGGACGTCCGCGACCAGCTCCGGAACGCGACGCCGCTGCGCATCTTCGCGGTCGCGCAGGCGCTGCGGGACGGCATCACCGTCGACGAGATCCACGCGCTCACCGCGATCGACCGCTGGTTCCTGCGCGCGCTCGAACCGGTGGTCGCGCTGCACGGAAGCATGAAGAAGCGGCGCGGAGCGCTGCCGACGGCGACGCTGCGCGAGGCCAAGGAGCTCGGGTTCTCCGACGGGATGATCGCGGCGCTCACCGACGCGACCATCGCCTCGGTCCGCGAGCAGCGGAAGGAGCAGGGGATCGAGCCGCAGCTCGCGCAGATCGACACCCTGGCCGCCGAGTTCCCGGCCGAGACCAACTACCTCTACTCGAGCTATCACGCCTCGGTCGCCGACGTCGCGCCGTCGTGGCGCAAGAAGATCCTCGTGCTCGGCTCGGGCGTCTACCGCATCGGCTCGAGCGTCGAGTTCGACTGGTGCTGCGTGAACGCCGTCCGCGCCGCCTCCGAGCTCGGCTACGAGACGATCATGCTCAACTACAACCCGGAGACGGTGAGCACCGACTACGACCTGTGCGACAAGCTGATCTTCGACGAGATCAGCTTCGAGACGGTGCTGGACATCTGGGAACGCGAGAAGCCGGACGGCGTGATCGTCAGCATGGGCGGCCAGCTCCCGAACAACCTGGCGCTGCGGCTCCACCAGGCGGGCGTGAAGCTGCTCGGCACGCACGCGGAGAGCATCGACAAGGCGGAGGATCGCCGGAAGTTCAGCGCGCTGCTGGACGAGCTCGCGATCGACCAGCCGCTCTGGGCGCACGTCACGGATGCGGCACAGGCCGATCGGATCGTCGAGCAGATCGGCGGCTTCCCGGTCCTGGTGCGGCCGAGCTACGTCTTGAGCGGTGCCGCGATGAGCGTCGCGCACGAGCACCACGAGCTGCTGCGCATCCTCGAGCGCGCCCGCTCGATCTCGCCCGAGCACCCGGTCGTCATCTCGAAGTTCGAGGCGCACGCGAGAGAGATCGAGATCGATGCGGTGGCGGACCACGGGAAGTTGGTGCTCTGGGCGATCAGCGAGCACGTGGAGGATGCCGGCGTCCACAGCGGCGATGCGACGCTCCTGTTGCCGCCGCAGACCCTCTACATCGGGACCATCCGGCGGGTGCGGCAGATCGCGACGGCGCTGGCGGAATCGCTCGCGATCACCGGCCCGTTCAACGTCCAGTTCCTGGCGCGCCACAACACGGTGAAGGTGATCGAGTGCAACCTGCGCGCGTCGCGCAGCTTCCCCTTCGTCTCGAAGGTGACGGGGAACAACTTCGTGGCCGAGGCCACGCGCCGCATGCTCGGCGTCGCGCGCCCCGTCGAGAACCGCGGCCTCGACCTCGACTACGTGGCCGTGAAGGCGCCGATGTTCTCGTTCTCCCGGCTCGTCGGCGCCGATCCGATGCTCGGCGTGGAGATGGCCAGCACCGGCGAGGTCGGCTGTTTCGGCGACGACATGCACGAGGCGCTGCTGCACGCGCTCCTCGCCACCGGCTTCCGGATCCCCAAGCGCGGCGTGCTCCTGTCGCTCGGCCCGCTCGTCGACAAGTTCTGGTTCGCAGAAGAGGCGAAGGCGATCGCCGACGAGCTCCATCTCCCGATCTTCGCGACCCCCGGGACCGCGACGGCGCTTCGCAGCGTCGGCATCGAGTGCACCAGCCTCGCCAAACGCGACGACGGTGGTGACACGGCGATGGACGCGATCGACGAAGGCAAGGTCGACCTCGTGATCAACATCCCGCGCGAGTACGACGAGCTCGGCCGTCCCGACGGCTATCTCATCCGTCGCCGCGCCGTCGACTCGGGCATCCCGCTCCTGACCGACCTCCAGCTCGCCCGGGCCGTCGTCGAGGCGCTGCGCGCCAAGAAGAGCTCCGCCAACCTCGCGCTGTTGGCCTACGACGAGTACCTGGCGCGCAAGCCGGAGGGGTTGCGATAGTCGGGATTCGAGATTCGGGGCCGGCGGATCAACGCGGGGCGAAGGCTTGCGGCTACTGCTGGTCGTCCGGCTTCGAGACGATGACCTCGCTCGTGATCCCGCTGCCGTCCGCGCCGGTGACGCGGCTCGAGAGATCGATCGTGTTCGTGAAGACCAGGTCGAAGTTGCCGTCGCCGTCGCCGTCGAGCCGCTGGAACGTCCCTTTGTCGAGCGTGATGAAGAAGCTGTCGACGGGATTGCCGTTCATGGAGACCGCGTTCGGCCCCTCGTGGCAGGCGGCGCAGGAGCTCGGCGGGCCGAGCGCGATCTGCTCGAACTGCTGCCGGCGCGCGTCGGTCGGGTAGAGCGGCACGACCAGTGGCTGGAACTGGCCGAAGCGCAGGTCGAGCGGCAGCTCCTCACTCTGCCAGCCGTCGCTGGTCACGACGATCGAGAGCTGCTCGCGCGGCAGCAGCCCGATCTCGAACTCGTCGGGCCGCAGCGCTGTCACCTCGATCTGCGGCTCGCTCCCCGGCGCCGGGACGGCGAATTCGAGACCGTCGCCTTCCTGC
>CAYRQC010000687.1:0-2887 GCA_964426265.1 uncultured Phycisphaerales bacterium
CAGCGAGTGGGCGCAAAGCAGCCATGCGCGGCCGCAAGCGGCGAACGCCGGCCGGGATTCTCGCCCCGGCTCTCAGCCGCCCCGAACCACGCGGGCAAAGCGGCGCTTTCCGGCCTGGACCAGCACCTCGCGGCCAAGCTCGACCTCGAGCTTCTCGTCCGTGACCACCACCCCATCCAGCTTGACTCCACGCCCTTCGACCAGCCGTCGCGCCTCGCCGTTCGTTGCCGCGAACTCGAGCCGCACGAGCAGCTTGACGATCCAGATCCTACCGGTCGCTGCCTCGGCCGCCGGAAGCACCAGCAACGGTGCATCGGTGACATCGACATCTTTGTCACGAAAGATCCGGTCGAACCGGGCGAGTGCCGCGTCAGCTTCGTGCTCGTCATGCAACCAAGCGGTGATCTCGCGGGCGAGAAACGCCTTTGCCTTGCGCGGTTGATCCTTGATCTCCGCCTTCAACGTCGCCGGACCGTGTTCCGATCGGAACCGGTCCGTCAGATTCTCGAAGTAGAGCGGCATCAAGTCGTCCGGAATCGACATCACCTTCCCGAACAGGTCATCAGCCGGGATCGTCAAGCCGATGTAGTTACCGAGGCTCTTCGACATCTTCTGCTTGCCGTCGAGGCCGGGGATCAGCGGCGTCGTCATGCAGATCTGCGACGGCTGGCCGGCGTCGGCCTGCAGGTCGCGGCCGACCAGCAGGTTGAAGAGCTGATCGGTGCCACCGAGCTCGACGTCGGCCTTCACCTCGACCGAGTCGCGGCCCTGGAGCAGCGGGTAGATGAACTCGTGGATGCCGATCGGCGTCCCCGCCTTCATCCGGTTGGTAAAGCTGTCACGCTCGATCATCCGCGCCACCGTCATGCGCGAGCAGAGGCGGATGAAGTCGGCGAAGCCGAACTTCGCGAACCAGTCGCCGTTGTTGCGCACCTCGATCTCGCAGTGGCGGTCGCCGAGGCGCTCCTCGCGGAGCACCACCTTGAACGCCTGCTCGAGGTAGCTCCGCGCGTGGTCGGCGACCTGCTCCTGCGTGAGCTGCGGCCGCGTCTTGTCCTTCCCGGACGGATCGCCGAGCATCGCCGTAGCGCCGCCGACGATGAAGATCGCGTGGTGGCCGAGGTCCTGGAACTGCCGCAGCTTGCGCAGCACCACCGCGTGGCCGAGATGCAGGTCGGACGACGTCGGGTCGAACCCGAGCTTCACCCGCAGCGGCCGGCCGTCGCGAATCGATCGCGACAGCCGCTGGCGCAGCTCCTCCTTCTGCACGCAGTCGACCACGCCGTGCAGCAGCAGCGCGAGCTGCCGGTCGACCTCACTCTCGTGCGCCGCATCGCGCGGAGCCGGCTCGTTCATTGCCCCACCCTCGTGCCGGCGGTGGTGACCTTGCCCGCCGACTCCCACCAACTGCGCCACCGTTCGACGCTGTTGCCGAGCCGCTCGCCCGTGAGCCACTCGAGCGCGACGAAGCGCGCGCGCCGGCTGCGCGGATCGGGACCGGGCAGCGCCAGCACCAGTAGATCGATTGTCCCTTCGCGATCCGCTTCGCCGCGCCGCAGCGCCGCACCGATCACGTGCTCCGGGATGTCGGCGAGCGCACGCGTGAGCGGCACCTCGTCCTCGATCGCCGCGGCTACGACCGCCGCTGGCGCGAACCGGATCTTCACCGCCGGAAACGCGATGGAGATCAGTCGCTCCGGCTCGTCGCCGCAGAGGAGCGCCAGTGGATGCAGCACCGGCTCGACCGTCACCACGGCGGCTTCGATTCCCGCCGGCAGCGGGATCTCGAACGGGACCCGCAGCGTCCGCTCCGCGCCGGGTGGCACCTCGATCGTCTCGAACGCCTCGAATCGCTCCGTCGCCTGGACGACCTGGACTCCCGCCTGCAACGAACCGACCACCAGCTCGGCGGACAGCCGGACGCAAGCGTGCTCGCGGTCGCGGAACGGCCAGATGCCGTGCGTCCGCTCCGCCACCAGTTGCACGCGCTTGGTGCCGCCGTTGCGGATCGTCGCGAGGATCGCCGCTTGACCGTCGAGCGCCACCCAGCTCGCTTCGGCAGCGGAGTTGAACTCCAGTCCGCGCTGGCGGAAGTAGTGCTCCACGATCTGGTCGCGCGTCGGGACCTCGCGCGGATCGCGGAACGGGTTGTCGGCGAGCTTCTCCCCGCCAAGCGGGCTCTCGCCCCCGGCTCCGCTCGTGGAAGCCGGGGACGAGCACCCGAACCAGACCATGCCACTGACAAGACCACCTGCGGCCAGTCGAACCAGCTCGCGCCTGAACCAAGTCGCGTGAGCCATGCACCGTCTCCGCAGGTCACATACTGCCGGTCAATCCGCTCGCCATCAGCTCGACGGCGCCTCGGAAGCCCCCGACTCCGCGGTCGGGGGCACACTTGCGTCAACACTGCCTTCCAGGCTGCTCCCCGGACTGCCGTCCGCACCGGTTTGCGCCATCCCTTCACCACCACTTTCCGCCTTCGCTTCCGGCTTGGCTTCGCCCGGCGGCGGCAGCGGCGCGCGCTCCTCGACCTGGATCAGCGTGAGGCCGATCTTCCGCTCCTCGGGATCGACCTTGAGGATGCGGACCTGCACCTTGTCGCCGACCCGCACGACCTCCTCGGGACTGTGAACCTTCTTGGGACCGAGCTCGCTGATGTGCAGCAAGCCCTCGAGCCCGTCCTCCAGCTCGACGAAGACGCCGAAGTTGGTGCTCTTGGTGACCGCACCGGAGAGGCAGTCGCCGACCGAGAAGCGGCGTGGAATCGCGTGCTTCCACGGATCTTCCGTGAGCTGCTTCAGGCCGAGCGCCACCCGCTTCTTGTCGGCGTCCACCGACAGGACGACGGCGCGCACGGTGTCGCCGATCTTCTGCATCTCGGACGGGT
>CAYRQC010000688.1:0-3960 GCA_964426265.1 uncultured Phycisphaerales bacterium
CGGCACCCATGACGTAGCAGGCAACCCGCTTCTTCAGGAACGGGGGCCGCTCGCCCGCCTTCAAGGTCCAGTCGTACCACTGCGTGTGCAGCTCATTCAGGTCGAGCATGCTGGCGGCGCCGAACTTCACCCCGCCGACCTCCAGGGTCGGTGTCCGCGTCCCGGCATGGTCCCAGGGTCCGATGATCAAGAAGTGGCGCGCCTTCGCGCCTTCACTGCCGTTGCGCATGTGGCGGAGGTAGTACGCCATCGCGCCCGGTTGGTCGTCGTCGTAGCTGGCGGTGATCGTGAGGATCGGGACGTCGATCTGCCGGTACTGCTCCGGCGACAGCTCGAGCTGCTTCAGGTGGGCGTCGACCTCTGGATGGTCTAGTCACTCCTGGAACACCGTGCTCGTGTTGCCGACGATCCGATCGAGCTCGCGGAACGGTCGATGGTCGCGATACATCTCGCCGAAGCGATCGCGCCAGAACGCGGACTCGCCGAAGAGCTTGCCGTTCCAGGTGACCCCGCTCGTGTAGGTGAGCCATTGCATGACATAGGACGGGAAGACGTTGCGGTAGGCGGGGAAGTCGATGCCGATGTGGGCAGCCGCGGCCGGGACGATCGTCGCGAGATGCGGCGGCGCTTCCCGCAACGTCATCCATTGATCGAAGCCGGCGTACGAGCCGCCCCACATCGCCACCTTGCCGTTGCACCATGGCTGCTTCGCGAGCCATTCGACGACATCGTGACCATCGCACGGCTCCTGGAAGAACGGCGTGAAGGTCCCGCCCGAGTTGCCGCGACCGCGCGCATCGACGATGGCGAAGACATAGCCGTGCTTCGCAAAGTAGTACGCTCGATCGTGGTAGGAATCGCCGATGTACGGCGTGAGCTCGAAGAGGACAGGAAGCGGATCGCTGACGCCATGTGGACGGTAGACGGTCGCGTTCAGCTCGACCCCGTCGCGCATCGCCACCTTGACGCCCCAGGCGAGGTCGACCGAGGGATCAGCCCTCTCGGCAGGCACTTGCGCGCCGGCGCGAGCGGCCAGCAGGAGCGTCACCATCCGGCACGCGAGGCGTGGATCCGTGAGCTGGTTCATGGCCTTCCTCCTCGAACATGGGCCGCGTGACGCGCGCGGCCCCGTGCGCCACGCATCGAGAGCAGTCTGGTCGGTTGACTCATGCAGCGCCAGAACACTTGCCGGCACGGTTGAGCGCACGCTCTCCACCGCCAACGTCGCCGTGCCGATGGAAGGACCTGGATCGATCACGACGACGGCGTCAGGCAAGGATCTCGTAATCGACCTTGAAACGCTCATAGACCGCCGCCGCCCGTCGGTCCCGAGTCACCAGGCGAGCCTGAGCGTGGGCTGCCGTCGCTGCAATGAGCGCGTCATGGATGCTGCCGCCCGCGATTCCCGCCGCCGCAGCCCGCTCGATGAGTTGCAAATGTGCACGCGGCGGGAGCACGAGCGGTGCTTCGGTGAACGCCTGTGTCAGGAAGGACACGACGATGTTCGCCGGCGCGCGATGCGGAGCGGGAAGGCGGGTCAGGACCGAGTAGGTCTCGACCAAGACGTGCGCGGGAACCCGCGGTTTCTGCGCGAGAACCGCCGCGGCAGTGGAGTGCCCCTCATGCCACGACGCAAAAGCTGCCACGACGACACTCGTGTCGACGGTGATCACCTTCGCGTACGTTCCAAGGTGCTCCGCACCAGGTCGTCGGTCAACGTCGGAAGCTTCTCCTCGGACACGACGACCGAACCCTTGCCGCGCCGAACCAGGGACATCGGCGTCGTCACCGGTTCGATCTCGATGCAGCCGTCCCGCTCGCGGATCTCGACCGGCCTGCCACGCACGAGTCCGGCGCGATCCCGAAGTTCCTTCGGAATGACGACTCGGCCGGCACCATCGATGGTAGATTGCATGGGATTATCGTACCACGAATCATGGGAAACACATCCCGGCGGGACGATTCGGGCACGACCGAACGGCTGCACGCCGGGTTGCTACCCCCAAACCTCGACCTCCAGCTCGAGCTGGATGGCGTGGAAGTCGGCGACGCGGCGGCGGACCACCTCGATCAGTGCCAGGAAATCGGCGCCCGTCGCACCACCGGTGTTCACGATGTAGTTGGCGTGGATCGGGGAGACGAGGGCACCGCCGACGCGAGTGCCCTTGAGACCGGCCTGGTCGATCAGGCGACCGGCGGGGTTCTCCTTCGATGGGTTGCGGAAGATGCAACCGGCGGAGGGCAGCGTCAGCGGCTGCGTCGTCTTCTTGTGGTCGAGGACTTCGCGAATGCGGCGTGACGGCGCCGCCGGGTCGCGGTCGCGCGTGAACTCGAGCTTGGCGTCGAGCACGACGTCGTCCCACCACGGGGTCTTGCGATAGACGCAGTCGGCGGCGGCAACTTCGCGGCGGACGATCGTGCCGTCGGATCGCAGCAACGTCACTTCGCGCAGCACGGTCGCGATGGTGCCCCACTTGCCACCGGCGTTGATGCGGACGGCGGCGCCGAGCGTGCCCGGCACGCCCGCGCAGCACTCGAGCCCGGCGAGGCCGGCACGCGCGGAGCGGTGGACCATCTCGCCGAGCGACACGCCGGCGTCGGCGCGCCAGAGGCGATCGGAGAGCTTCTCGAAGCGCGCCACGCCGCGCAGGCAGACGATCGGATCGGCGAGTGGCCCGTCGCCGGCGACAATATTGCTCCCGCCACCGAGCAGCCGGAACGGGCGGCCGCGCGCGCGCAGGCGGTCGACGATCGCGGTCAGCTCGTCTCGCGAGCGTGGCTCGTGGACCTCTTGCGCGGTCCCGCCGACCTTGGCCGTGAGCCGCTGGCGCAGGTCAAGCAACCGACGCCTCCCGCGCGAGCGGCGCTGCGAACGACCCGCGCAGCTCCTCGGCGAGGTCGTCGATGTCCCCCGCACCCATCAACACGGCGAGATCGCCGGCATGGGCGACACGCGCAACGGTCGCGAAGACATCGCAGAGGCCGCGTGCGTGGATCGGCGCCCGGCCGTGCCGCGCGATCGCGGCCACCAAGGCCTCGGTCTCGCGCTCGACCCCTTCGCGCGACTCGCGCACGGAGAAGATGTTCGGCACGACCACCTCGTCAAAGAGCGCGAGCTCGGTGGCGAAGTCCTCACGGAAGTCACGGGTGCGGCTCGCTTGATGCGGCTGGAAGACGACGAGGAGGCGCTGTGACGGGTGGCTCTCGCGAAGGGCGAGGCGCACCGCCCGGATCTCGGTCGGGTGGTGGGCATAGTCGGAGACGAAGCTGACGCCGCCGCGTTCGCCGACCGGCTCGAGCCGACGGCGGACACCGCGGAACTCGCGAATCGCCCGCTCGATCACGGACGGGGCAACGCCAAGCTGCAGCGCTGCCGTCGCGGCGAGCGCGGCATCGATCAGGTTGTGCTCGCCGGCGATCGAGGGCGCCAGCTCGAGCGGCGCGACGCCAGCCGCGCATCCCGCAACGTGGAGCCGCCCGCGCGCGCAGCCGCGCTCCGGGGCGCCGCGCACCAGCCGTGCGTCGGCGTGCTCGCCCTCCCCCACGACGATCGCCGCGCAGGGCCATTGGCCGCCGAGCGCCGCCGCAGCCGATTCGTGAACGACGACACAGCCGCCGCGCTCGACGCGCGCGACGAAGTCGACGAAGGCTTGCACGACGTTGGCGTGGGTCCCGAAGTAGTCGAGGTGGTCAGGCTCGACATTGGTGACCACCGCGACTTGCGGCGAGAAATTGAGGAACGAGCGGTCGTACTCGCACGCCTCGACGACGAAGTGCGGGCCGCGGCCAGCGCGGCCGGGGAGCGGCCAGCTCACGGGGAAACCGCCGACGACCGCGCTGGGGTCGAGGCCGCCCGCGGCGAGTAGCTCGGCGATCATCGTCGTGGTGGTCGTCTTGCCGTGGGTGCCGGCGACGGCGATGCACTGCTTGCCGCGGCTCTCGCGACCGAGGAACTGCGCG
>CAYRQC010000689.1:0-9385 GCA_964426265.1 uncultured Phycisphaerales bacterium
GGCCTCCCACCCGCCCGAGCTCCGCGGCCCCCACCGCCCCGATGCTGCCAATCCGTTCGCCGAAGCGCCCTCGCTCGTCGGGCTCTCGAAGTGCGCCGAAGGTGAGCTGTTCCGCGTGCCCCGGATCCTCGAGTAAAGGCACGCCGATGCCCCCCACTGCGCCCTCCGCTGCACTCCCCGCCGACATCACCGGCTCCGCCCGAGCGATCGCCGACGCTGTTCGCACGCGCCGTGTGCGCGCTCGCGACGTCGCCGACCACTACCTCGAGCGGATCGCCCGCCACGATGGCGCGGTGCACGCCTTCCTCCACGTCGACCCGGCCGACGTCCGCGCGCAGGCCGATGCGATCGATCAGCGGATCGCTGCCGGCGCGGCCGGCGCGACGACAGGTGCGCTGCTCGGCGTACCGGTCGCGATCAAGGACAACCTCTGCACTCGCGGCCAGCCGACGACCTGCGCCTCCAAGATCCTCGCCGGCTATCGGCCGCCCTACGACGCCGCCGTGGTCGAGAGCATCCGCGCGGCGGGTGGAGTGATCCTCGGCAAGACCAACCTCGACGAGTTCGCGATGGGTGCGTCGACCGAGAACTCGGGCTTTGGCACCACGCGCAACCCCTACGACCTGAAGCGCGTGCCGGGCGGCTCGAGCGGCGGCTCGGCGGCGGCGGTCGCGGCGGGGTTCGCGCCACTCGCACTCGGCTCCGACACCGGCGGCTCGGTGCGTCAGCCGGCGGCGCTCTGCGGCGTCGTCGGGCTACGGCCGACCTACGGCCTCGTCTCGCGCTTCGGGCTGGTCGCCTTCGCGTCGTCGCTCGACCAGGTCGGGCCGCTCGCGCTCAACGTCGATGATTGCACGCTGCTGATGGAGGTGATCGCCGGCCACGACGCGCGCGATTCGACCTCGCGTACGACGAGCTACCAGGAGCTGGCGCGCGGGGCGAACGGCTCGCTCGCAGGGCTGCGCATCGGCGTGCCGCACGAGTACCACGCGGACGGGGTCGATCGCGAGGTGCGCGCGGCGGTCGAGCGGTGCGAGAAGCTCGCGGTGGCGGCGGGTGCGAAGCTCGTCCCCCTCTCGCTGCCGCTCACGCAATACGCGATCCCGACCTACTACCTCGTCGTCACGTCGGAGGCGTCGAGCAACCTCGCGCGCTTCGACGGCGTCCGCTACGGGCCGCGCGCCGACGCGAGCGAGCTCGGCGCAATGTACGGCGCGACGCGCGCGCACGGATTCGGTGACGAGGTGAAGCGCCGGATCATGCTCGGGACCTACGCGCTCTCGGCCGGCTACTACGACGCCTACTACAAGAAGGCGCTGCAGGTGCGGCAGTGCATCGGTCGCGAGTTTGCGGCGGCGTTCACGCAGTGCGATCTGCTGCTCGGGCCGACGGCGCCGACCGCCGCCTTTCCGCTCGGTGAGAAATCGAACGACCCGGTGCAGATGTACCTGTGTGACGTCTTCACGGCGCCGGCGCCGCTAGCCGGATTGCCGGCGCTCTCGATCCCGTGTGGCAAGACGGACGGCGGGCTCCCGATCGGCGTGCAGCTACAAGGGCCGATCGGTTCCGACGCGCGGCTGCTCGCGGTGGCGCGGCAGCTCGAGCAGCGGCTGGCCCTCGATCTCTCTCCGCTGGAGGCACCCCGTGGAGCTTGAACCGGTCATCGGCCTCGAAGTGCATGTCCAGCTCGCGACGCAGTCGAAGCTCTTCTGCCGCTGCGAGGCAGGCTTCGGGGGCACGCCGAACACACGCATCTGTCCAGTCTGCACCGCGCAGCCCGGAGTCCTGCCGGTCTTGAACGAGCGGGCGCTCGAGCTGGCCATCGCGGCGGGTCTCGCGCTAGGCTGCACGATCCGCACGGCAACCAAGTTCGATCGCAAGAACTACTTCTATCCCGACCTTCCGAAGGGCTACCAGATCTCGCAGTTCGACGAGCCGCTCTGTGAATGGGGCAAGCTCACGTTCGAGCTCGAGAAGGGGCAAAGCAAGGTCGCCGGGATCCGCCGCGTTCACATGGAAGAGGACGCCGGCAAGGCGCTCCATCCCGAAGGGGCGAGCTCCTCGCTGGTCGATCTGAACCGTGCCGGCGTTCCGCTCGTCGAGATCGTCGGCATGCCCGACCTCACTTCGCCGGCGGAGGCTTCGGCCTATCTCCACGCGATCCGCCGGACGATGCGCTTCGCCGGCGTCTCCGAGTGCGACATGGAGAAGGGGAGCCTGCGCTGCGACGCCAACGTCTCGGTGCGGCCGAAGGGGAGCGAGAAGCTCGGCACCAAGGTCGAGGTGAAGAACATCAACTCGTTCAAGAACGTCGAGCGCGCGCTGATGTTCGAGATCGCGCGACAGAGCGAGCTGGTGGAGCGCGGCGAGAAGATCGTGCAGGAGACGCGGTCGTTCCGCGACACCGAGGGGGCGACGGTCTCGATGCGCGTCAAGGAAGACGCCCACGACTACCGCTACTTCCCCGATCCCGACCTGCCGCTCTTCGACGTCGGCGCGGCGCGCATTGCGCGGATCCAGTCGGGGCTGCCGGAGAGCTGGGTCGCGAAGCGGGCGCGCTACCAGCAGGCGTGGAGCTTGTCGGAGTACGACGCACGCGTCCTCACCGAGGAGCCGGCCACGTCGCGCTTCTTCGAGAGCGTGGTCGCCGCCGGGCTCAGCCCCAAGAGCGCCGCCAACTGGATTCTCGGCGAGGTGCTCGCGTTCCTTGGCGAGACCAAGGGCGAGATCGACGCGCTGAAGATCACGCCGGCCGACCTCGTAGAGCTGGTGCGAATGGCGGACGGCAACGAACTGTCGCACCAGGCCGCGAAGAAGGTGCTGCGCCACATGCTGGAGCGCGGCCTGAAGGCGCGGGCCGCCGCGCAGGCGCTCGACCTGCTGCAGATCCGCGACAGCGGCGCGCTCGCGACGACTGTCGATGAGGTGATCGCGCAGGAGACGAAGATCGTCGGGGACTACCGCGGTGGCAAGGAGACGGCGCTGAACGCGCTGCTCGGCCGCGTGATGCGCGCGACCAAGGGCAAGGGCGATCCGAACGTCATCAAGGAGCTGCTGCTCCAGAAGCTCGGCGGGCCGACGGCGTGACAGGCGGCGCAGCGGGAACGGGCGCCACCGGCGGTGGAAGAGCAGCCGGCGGCGGTGGCCGAGCAGAAAGCGGAAGTGGCCGAGCGGCAGCCGTCGCCGACGTCGTCGTCATCGGCGGCGGGATCATGGGGCTCCACGTGGCGTGGAAGCTCGCGGCGGCGCGCGCGGGGCGCGTGGTGCTGCTCGAGAAACGGCGGTTCGGCAGCGGCGAGTCGGGCAAGTCGGGGGCGATCCTGCGCCAGCACTACTCGCACGCCACGCTGATCCGGATGGCGCGCGCGAGCCTCTTCCACTACCGCGAGCTCCACCAGCGAACGCCTGGCGGCATCGGCTTCCAGAACCCGGGAATGCTCTTCGTCACCGACGGCCGCGAGCGGGCGAGCCTCGAAAGAAACGTCGCGCTGCAGCGGGCCAACGGGGTCGCGGTCGAGCTGCTCGATGCCGCCGGACTGCGCAGATTGGAACCGCGCGCGACGATCGAGGAGTCGTTGGTCGGTGCGCTCGAAGCGGAGGCGGCGTTCGTGGTGCCGCACCTCGCGCTTGCGGCGGCCGCGGCCGCGGCGCGTGCTGCCGGCGCTACGTTGCACGAAGGGCTCGCGGTCACGCGGCTGCGGCTCGATCCGCAGCGCCAGCTGACCGGCATCGAGCTGTCGGATGGGACCACCATCGCAACGCGCGCCGCCGTGGTCTGCGGCGGCCCGTGGTCGGCCGCGCTGCTGCGCGCCGCCGCGATCGAGCTGCCGCTGCAGGCGATCCGCCCCGAGCAGGCCTTCTTCATCCCTCCCGCCGGTCACGGCACCGAGCGCCCGGCCGCCGATCGCCACATCTGGGCCGATCTCGTCCACGGCCTCTACTGGAAGCTCGAGCAGACCGGCTTCACGCGGGTCGGCAATCTCGCCTACGACCACGACGAGCCGGTTGCCGATCCCGACCACTACGACGAGGGAGTGAGCGGCGCCTTCCTCGCCGACTGCCGCGCGCGCCTCGCCCGTCGCATGGCCGCCTATCAGGAGAGCGTCTGTTGGGGCGGCGTGTCGGCGCTCTACACCGTGACCCCTGACGCGCAGGCGCTGATCGGTCCGGTGCCCGGACACGGCGGGCTCTGGATCGTCTCGGGCTTCAGCGGCCACGGCTTCAAGCTCGGCCCGAGCGTCGGCGAAGGCGTCACCGCGCTGATCACCGGTGGCGACCCTGGTCCGCTCGATCCGACCTTCTTCGCCCCCGACCGTTTCGCCCGCGGTCAGCCGCAAAGCGGCGCCTACGGCTACTCGGTGCTCGGGTAGCTCCGATGTACCGATCCGACGTACCGATCCGGGGATCCTACGGCGGAGGAAACCGCACCCTCTTGCGATGGCGATGCGATCGATGGCGATGCGATCGACGATGTGCGGAAAACGTCGGCGTAGGACCCCCGGATCGGTACGCCGGAATGCGCAGGGGGCTCGCACTTGGCGCTCTCGCGGTCATTGCATTGGCAGGTGGCGCGCTGGTCGCTGGTTGCACCGGCGCTGGCGATTCAACCACGCCGCAGCTGGCGAGCGGCAGCAGAGGCGGCAACGCGACCAGCGCGTCGAGCCGCCATCTGCTCGACCAGATTGACCAAGCGGTCCTGCGCGGCGAGCTGCACGGGCTCGACGGTGACGCCAGCATCGTCGGGAGTGTCGTGGTCGAGTGCTCGTTCGACGGCCCATCTGCTGTCCACGGGTGGTTCGACGGCACTTGGCGCGACGATCTCGAGAGAGATCGCGGCACCCCACTGCACGCTCGCGCGGAGCCGATCAGCGAGGGTGACCTGCATGGCGTGCGGCTCGCGGCGGACGATCAGGGGCTCCACTGCTGCATCGATGCAACGGCCGACGCGTGCTACCTGCTGCGGGCCCGTGTACGCGCGCCGGTCGCCGGCCGCGGCGGTGGTCTCAACATCGCGATGCACGAGTTTCCCGCCCCTTCGGGATCCGCGCTGGTCGACAAGCTCCGCGCGCTCACGCCGGCCGACCTCGCGGTGAGCCGCCAGCAGATGCTCGCCGACGACCACGCCGGAAACTGGCAGCTCCTCACCCTCTACATCGGCCCGCGCGCGAAGCGCCGCTCGCTCTCGCTCGCGCTCGTGCCATCCAGCGCCGGGCTCGACGTCGACTGGCTCGAGCTGCGCGCGGTCGAGCTGCCCTCGCTGATCCACCACACGCCGCGCCTCTCCTACGACCGCGCGACCCATCCGCTCGTGCGCATCCTCGACCTCGTGCGCTCGACGTGCGATGCGCTGCTGGTTCCACGTGGGGTGAGCGTGACCTGGCAGATCACAGTGCCGAGCGATCATCCGCGGCTGCGCTTCCTCCCCGGCTCGCTCGTGCGCAGTGCCGAGCAGCCGACGACTCACGCCGACCTGATCGTCCGCGTCGCCGGTCGCGAGCTTCGGCGGCTCGCCACCCGCAGCGTGCCGTTCGGCTCGAAGTACGACGCCACGCCGATCGAGGTCGATCTCGCCGCTTTCGCCGGCCGCTCGGTCGCGCTGGAGCTGGCCGTGGAGTCATCGAGTGACGTGGTCGGCTTCTTCGGCGCGCCCGAGCTGCTTGGCACCACGGAGCTGCTCGGCACCACCACGCTGCCGCGCCGGCGCAACCTGCTGCTGATCTCGCTCGACACGCTGCGCAGCGACCAGCTCGGTTGCTATGGCCAGCCGCGCAAGCTCTCGCCGGCCATCGACGCGCTGGCGGCGCAAGGAGTCCGCTTCGCGCACGTCCAGTCGCCCTCGTCGTGGACGCTGCCGACTCACATGAGCGCGATGACCGGCCAGCATCCGCTGGTCCACGGCGCGCTCGAGAGCAACCGCCTCATGGATCCTGCGCGGTCGCGACCGCTCGCCGCGCGGCTGCGCGAGCAGGGCTGGTGCACTGCGGCGTTCACCGGCGGCGGCCCGGTCCAGCCACGCAACGGCTTCGGCCTCGGCTTCGAGCAGTACGGCGTCGACGACCCGCAAGGGCTGACGCGGCTGCGCCATGACCTCGACCTCGTCGTGGCGGCGAAGGCGGCCGGCGCCGTCGACCACCTCGCACCCACGATCGAGTGGCTACGCGCCCACGCCGACCAACCCTTCTTCCTCTTCGTGCACACCTTCCTAGTCCACAACTACGACGCCAAGCCGCGGTTCGTGGCGCGCGTCGACGCGCAGGGCACGCCGATCGCGGACGACCAGCCAAACCCGCTCGGCAAGCTCGCGCGGGAGGGCGACGCCGCGGCGCTGCAACGGCTGCGCAACCTCTATCTCGCGACGCTCGCACAGGCCGACGAGGAGCTGGTGGCGCGCCTGCTCGGTGAAGTGGACGCGCTGGGGCTCGGGCCGGAGACGATCGTCTGCTTGATGGCCGATCACGGCGAGGAGTTCCTCGAGCACGGCGGGACCGGCCACCACCGCGAGCTCTATCGCGAGTCGACGCGCGTCCCGTGGATCGTGCGCGGTCCGGGCGTACCGGCGGGAGTCGTACACGAGGACACCGTCGAGCTGACCGACCTGGCGCCGACGCTCGCGGCCCTGCTTGGCCTGCCGTCCGACCCGCTCGTCTTCGGCCGCGATCAGCTCGCCGTCGATCCCGAGACGAATCGTGATGAGCCGCGCCTGCTGGTGCTCGGCGATGCCGACGCGCCCGGCAGCCGCGAAGCCGTCGTGATCGGGCCGTGGAAGCTGATGCGTTGGCTCCATCGCGACCGCGAGCCGATCGTCCGGCTCTTCCAAATCGACGTCGATCCCGACGAGCAGCACGACCTCGCCGCCGCGGAACCGGCGCGCGTGCGGACGCTCGAGGCGCTGCTCGCCGCGCAGAAGGCGCTGCAACAGGAGCGCGCCGACCGCCTGCCGCACAGTGATGGAGCGCACATCCGCGATCTCACGCCCGACGAGATCGAGCGGCTGCGGGATCTCGGCTACGCCAAGTGATCCGCCTCACTCCCACTCGATCGTCGCCGGTGGCTTGCTGGTGATGTCGTAGACGACGCGGTTGATGCCGCGCACCTCGTTGGTGATGCGATTGGCGATCGTCGCGAGCACCGCGAAGTCGATGCGCGCCCAGCCGGCGGTCATGAAGTCCTCGGTCTCGACCGCGCGCAACACCGCAACGCGGCCGTAGGTGCGGCAGTCCCCTTGCACGCCGACGCTGCGCACTGGCAGTAGCACCACGAATGCCTGCGACGTCCGCGCCATCCAGCCGCTCTTCTCGAGCTCCTCGCGCGCGATCCGATCGGCGGCACGCAGGAGGGTCAAGCTCTCCGCATCGAGCGCCCCGAGGCAGCGCACCGCGAGCCCCGGTCCCGGAAACGGGTGGCGTTGCAGGATGGTCGCCGGCACGCCGAGCCGCCGTCCGAGCTCGCGCACCTCGTCCTTGAAGAGCTCGCGCAGCGGCTCGACCAGCGTGAGGCCGAGCTTCTCCGGAAGGCCGCCGACGTTGTGGTGGGTCTTGATCGTGTGCGACGGGCCGCCGGTCGGCGAGACCGACTCGATCACGTCGGGATAAAGCGTCCCCTGACCGAGGAACTTGGCGTCGCCGAGCGACTTCGCCTCGGCCTCGAAGACCTCGATGAAGACGCGGCCGATGATCTTCCGTTTGCGCTCCGGATCGGTGACGCCGGCGAGCGCCGAGAGGAATCGATCGCTTGCGTCAACTGCGCGCAGGTCGATCTTGAAATGGCCGCAAAAGGTGCGCACGACCTCGTCGGCCTCGCCGGCGCGCATCAGCCCGTTGTCGACGAAGATGCAGGTGAGCTGGTCGCCGATCGCCTCGTGCAGGAGCACGGCCGCGACCGACGAGTCGACGCCGCCCGAGAGTCCGAGGAGCACCCGCCCGCGCCCCACTTGCTCGCGGATCTTGCGTTGCGCGTCGGCGAGGAACGATCCCATCTCCCAGCTCTTCGTCGCACCGCAGATTCCGTAGAGGAAGTTCGACAGCAGCGTCCGCCCTTCCTTGGTGTGGGTCACTTCGGAGTGGAACTGGATCGCGAAGAGGCGGCGCGCGCGATCCTCCATCGCCGCGAGCGGAGAGCTCTCCGAGCGGCCGATCAAACGGAAGCCGGCCGGCAGCTTCGCGACACTGTCGCCGTGCGACATCCAGACGTTCGAGGCCGCGGCGACACCGCGCAGGAGTGGGCTCTCGTCGGCGCTTCCTGTGGTGCCCGCGCCAACCCCATCGACCCGCTCAAACGTCGCGTGGCCGTACTCGCCACCGCGCGCCCCGCGTGCCACCGCCTCGCGACCGGCCAGCTTGTAGGCAAGCGCCTGCATCCCGTAGCAAACCCCCAGCACCGGCACGCCGCGGGTCAGCACCCAATCCGGAATCTGCGGCGCGCCTTCGTCGTAGACGCTGCTCGGCCCACCCGAGAGCACGATGCCGACCAGCCCATTAGCGGCGGTTGGCGCTTGCTCGTCGCTCACCCAGCACGGCAACGTCTCCGCGTAGACGCCAAGATCGCGCACGCGACGCGTGATCAGGTGGGTGTACTGCGAGCCGTAGTCGAGGATGAGGACACGCTGGCGAGCGATGGGCGTTGCCATTGCCGACGCCTCACTGCTCGGCGTCAGAGGCGAAGTAGTTCGGCGCCTCGCGAGTGATCTTGATGTCGTGTGCGTGGCTCTCGCGCAGGCCGGCACTGGTGACCTGGATGAAGCGCGCACGCTTCTGTAGCTCCGCGACCGTCTCGGCGCCGACGTAGCCCATCCCGCTCTTCACGCCGCCGCAGAGCTGATAGACGAACTGCGCGAGCGGCCCGCGCAGCGGCACCAGCCCCTCGACCCCTTCCGGTACCAGCTTGTCGCGCTGCCGCAGCTTGCCTTGCCCGTAGCGATCGGAGCCGGCCATCATCGCGCCGATCGACCCCATGCCGCGCACCTCCTTGTAGGTGCGGCCGCGATGGAGGACCGTCTCTCCCGGCGACTCGTCGACGCCGGCGAAGAGCGCGCCGATCATCACGCACGCCGCGCCGGTCGCGAGCGCCTTCACGATGTCGCCCGAGTGGCGGATGCCGCCGTCCGCGATCACCGGCACGCCCGCCCGCTCCGCCGCCGCAACGCAGAAGTCGATCGCGCTGAGCTGCGGCACGCCGACGCCCGCGACGATGCGCGTCGTGCAGATCGAGCCCGGCCCGATGCCGACCTTCAGTGCATCGGCGCCTGACTCGACCAGCGCCTCGGCCGCTTCGGTGGTCGCGATGTTGCCGGCCACGACATCGATCGCCATCTTGAACGCTTCTTGTTCGTTCGAGGTGGAGACCGACTTGAACGTGTTCATCGACGCCGCGGTGGTCGCCTTCCCCG
>CAYRQC010000690.1:0-4214 GCA_964426265.1 uncultured Phycisphaerales bacterium
CTCGGACCAGGTTCCCGGGAAATCGACCTCGAGCCGCGTGAACCGATTCCAGGCGTCGCTGCGCGTCTTGGTGTCCCAGATGCCGTCGCCAAGCTGCAACGCCGCCATCGACTCCACGCGATGGGTGTAGCTGTGGATCATGTTGTCGGGGCCGCACTCGTAGTTGAAACCCATCATCCAGAGTGTGTGGCCGCATTCCGGCGGGATGTCATAGGGGCGGTAGAGCCAAGGGTTGTCGGTCGGCCCGAAGCGCGCGTAGCGGTTCGGGATGTACATGGCGAACTCGTCGAAGTGCATACCGCCGGCACCCCAGACCCACACCTCGTGGAGCTCGCCGCGCTGCACGCGCGCCAGCAGGCCGTTCTCCTCGAGCATCTTGCGATAGCTGCTGGTCGACGGCTGCCACTGCTCAGTCTTGCGGACCTCGAGGAAGGTCTCGTCGGTGTAGCGGAAGCCGTCGACCTTGATCGGATAGCCGTCCACGCGGATCACGTCGACGATCTCGTAGTTGATGTAGCCCCAGCTCGCCTCGCGGATCACGTTGGCGAGGATGTGGCTGTACTCGACCGGATCGCGCGCCTTCAGTGATTCGGTGAGCCGCTGCCCGCCCTGCGACTCGAGGATCGGATCGTAGATGAGGACCGCGACGTTGCTGCGCTTGCGACCGGTGGTCACGCGCGGATCGTCGGCAACGAGCGGACGCTCGAACGGCGCGGCGGCTCGGTCCTCGACGACGAAGGAGCCGGTCGACTCCTGGCGGCCGGTCGGCGCGACCTCGGGCAGGGAACGCCAACGCGCCCGCGACGCGGATGGCGGTGGAGCCGATGGCGGAGCGCCATCCTGCAACGCCAGCAGCAGCACGGTCGAGAAGCAGCGGATCACCATCGTCTCACTCCGTCCAGCTTTCGCACCGATCAACCCGGATAACCTGCGCGCCCACTTCGTTGGATTCCATGCACTCCTTGCAGGATCGCCATGAACCCGCGCACTGCCTACACCGAGCTCCTGCATCGCTACGCCGAGGTCCGCGACCTCTCCTCCGCAGCCGCGCTGCTCTCCTGGGATCAGGAGACGATGATGCCGAGAAAGGCCGCGGCGGCGCGCGCGCGGCAGCTCGCCACGCTCGCCGGGTTGCGCCACGAGCGCTTCACCGACCCCAAGGTCGGCGACCTGCTCGCCGCCGCCGAGACGGCGCGTGACGCTTTCAGCGACGAGGAGCAGGCACAGCTACGCGAGCTGCGGTACGACTGGGATCGCGCGACCAAGCTGCCCAAGGAGCTGGTCGAGCAGTTCGCCGCCGCGGAGAGCGCTGCGCTCGAAGCGTGGCGCGACGCGCGCTCGAAGAGCGACTGGAAGGCGTTCGCGCCCCACCTGCAACGGCTGCTCGACCTGCTGAAACGCAAGACGACGATCCTCGGCTTCGGCGCGCGCGCCTACGACGGGCTGCTCGACGAGTTCGAACGCGGCGCGACCGAGGCGGCGCTCGTGACGCTCTTCGCCGATCTGCGCGCGAAGCTCGCGCCGCTGGTCGCCGCGGTGCTCGACCGCAAGGAGCGGGTCGACGCGAGCTGCGTCAAGCAACCCTTCGACGAAGGCAAGCAGACCGAGCTCGCGTCCACGATCATGCGCGCGATGGGGTTCGACCTCGACGCCGGCCGCATCGATCGCTCGGCGCATCCGTTCTGCACCGGGATCGCGTTCGGTGACGTGCGCCTCACTCGTCGCTTCATCGCCGGCGACCTCCGACCGGCGCTCTACGGCGTCATCCACGAGACCGGCCACGGCCTCTACGAACAGGGGATGCCCGAGGCGCTCGACCGCACGCCGCTCGGCGAGGCGTGCTCGCTCGGCATCCACGAATCGCAGTCGCGCCTGTGGGAGAACATCGTCGGCCGCAGCCTCCCGTTCTGGCGCGCCTTCCAGCCCGAGCTCCTGCGCCTCTTCCCGCGCGAGGCGCGCGGCCTCTCCGCCGAGCAGCTCTGGCGCGCCGTGAACCAGGTCGAGCGGTCCCTCATCCGCGTCGAGGCCGACGAGCTGACCTACAACCTGCATGTGCTGTTGCGATTCGAGATCGAGCGCGCGCTGGTGGGCGGGACGCTCGCGGTCGCCGACGTGCCGGACGCCTGGAACGCGAAGAGCGAGGAGCTGTTCGGGATCACCCCGGCGAACGACGCCGAGGGCTGCCTGCAGGACATCCACTGGTCGATGGGCGCACTCGGCTACTTCCCGACCTACACGCTCGGCAACCTCTACGCCGCCCAGCTCTACGAAGCAGCCGGCCGCGACCTCCCCGGCCTCGAAGAGGGCATCGCCCGTGGCGAGCTGCTGCCGCTGCGCGACTGGCTCCGCCAGCACATCCACCGCCACGGCCGCCGCTGGTCCGCCGCCGAGTTGATCGAGAAGGCGACCGGCGCGCCGCCCTCGTCCGCTGCGTTCCTGCGCTACGTGCGGACGAAGTTCAGCGCGATCTACGGGCTGTGATCACCCCTTCGCGTAGTGGCTCGCGCCAAACCAGTCGATGACGACCGCCGGCTCGTTGCCGACCAAGGCCGAGCTCGGCGTCGCGCTGCGCGCTTCACCGCCGCCGCACGACGTTCAGGAACCAAACGTGCCGTCACTCGTGCTTGACACCCGTCGCCCCCGTTCCTACTTCGTGCGCCCCTTCGCCGAGCCGTCGGCCTCGACGGTTCTACGGCTCCCCACTTCGGAGATTGATCGATGTCCCTCCTCGCCACGCTCCGCGTCGCTGTCGTCGCTGCAACGCTCGTCGCGCCTTCCCTCGCCGAAGTGCAGGTCTTCGGCGGCCCCGCAGCGCGCATGGCCGCGACCGAGATCTTCTGGGACAACGGGCCGGTCGGGATGGTCTGTGTGCAGTACGGCCAGCCGGCGTGGAAGGCCGAGTACGACACGATGCTCGACACGCTGAAGGGCAAGCAGCTGCGGCTCGGCAAGGACTTCTGGACGACCCTCAACAGCAGCGTCGCCCTGACCATCGGCGAGACCAAGGTCGAGGCGGGCAGCTACTACCTCGCGCTCAAGTGCGATGCCGAGGGCGCCTTCCACCTTCTCCTGCTGAAGGCCGAAGCCGCGGACAAGCAAGGCTTCGCGCCTTTCGTCCCCGACGCCATGAAGGCCGACTACACCTGCCCGATGAAGCGCACCGCCACCGAGACGTCAGTCGACAAGATGACCATGGACTTCGCGACCGACGAGAAGGACACGTCGCGGATGACCTTCACCGTCGCCTGGGGCAAGCACCTCCTCAGCGTCCCGGTGCAGGTCCACCTCGCTGCGGCGAAGTGACTGGCCCCGCTCGCCGGCACCGGCAAGCGGAGGCCGCCATCAACGCCCGCTGGTGGTGGCCTTCTGGTTCACATGATAGCGGGCGACCCGATCTCCGGGAGCTTTCGCGCAAGTCGTGACGATGCGGACATCGGACGGACGGTCGGCGAGCAGCTCGAACTCGAAGACGCGAACCGAAGCACCGAAGCTCTTCGGGTCGTAGGCATCACCGATCAAGCGCAGTACGGTGGAATCGAACTCGGGCGCGGTCTTCGCGTCCACGAAGTCGGGATGCAACGGGATCCGGGCGCTGCGGAGGAGCAGGTGGTCGCCCACCGCCGCTTCGACGGTGACGACTTCCTCGCCGACGGCCTGGGGCGCCCGGATGACCGTTGCAGGTGATCCGGTCCCACCGTTGCCGCATCCCGAAACCGCGAAGAGACCGACGAGTAGTAGCGACTGAACCGACACCCGTCGTTCACGCTTCACGTGCAAGTCGGAGTCGTGCATCGGGTTTCTCTCAAGAGTTCGACTGGAACTTTGCGGACAACTGGACGCTGTGGCTCGCCTGATCGGGCACGGTGAGCGGCGCAGCCAACTCCGCGCGCCGTCCGGGAGCCTTGAATCCGACGTGATAGTCCCCCGGCGGCACCAGGCCGCAGAAGATCCCGTCGACCACCTCGAACAGCAACGGCTCGTAGTGATCGGGCGTCCCGGCGAGCGGGCCGAGCCCGATCCGGAGCAAGTTCGAGGTGGCGCCTTCGACGGAGACGGTCCCAGTCACGAACGTGAGGTTGGGCGCGCGCAGCGTCAGCTCGACGTCGCCTTCCGTGAGCACGACCTCGTGGCGCCGCGCGGCAACCTCGGGTCGCGTCACGTCCTCCCGATCGCCTGTCGCCACGACAAGCCAACGCCCGGGCGCGAGACCGCGC
>CAYRQC010000691.1:0-8072 GCA_964426265.1 uncultured Phycisphaerales bacterium
GCCGCCGTGCTGCGCGACCAGATGCTGGTGATCGTCGCGATGAAGGTCGCCGACCCGACCGACGAGGCGACCTTCGAGGCGGTGGTGGGCTCGCTGGTGCTCGAGGAGTAGCAGCCGGAAGCGGGCGCCGTGAACGCCACCAATTCAAGGAGCGCCGCCGCAACGGCCGATTCCCCGCTATCCGGCGCACCACCAGGGATTTCCCTCGAACCGTGCAGTGTTCCGACGCTGGACCAAGGAGTCCGGCCATGTCGTTCGATCGCAGTCTCGGTCTTCTCGGGTGGACCCGAACTGGTTCGGTGGCTCTCGGCATTGCGCTGCTGTCCGTCACCTCCGTGGTCGGCGGAGAAGTCCCCGGCGGCGGTGAAGCAGCACCCAAGGCTCCGCTGCGCTTCGGCATGTCGACCGCACTCAGCGGCCCCGCCGGCGACCTCGGCACCCACATGCGCGCCGGTGTGCAGGCAGCCTTCGACGAGGTCAATCGCGCGGGCGGCGTGAACGGGCGAGCGCTCGAGCTGGTGGCGCTCGACGACGGCTATGAGCCAAGCCGAGCCGGCCCCAACAGGGTCCGCCTGATCGACGACGAGCACGTCCTCGGCGTGATCGGCAATGTCGGCACGCCGACCGCGGTCGCGGCGATCCCGATCGCGCTCGAGAAGAAGACGCTCTTCTACGGCGCCTTCACCGGTGCCGGCACCCTGCGCAAGACGCCGCCCGACCGCTACGTGATCAACTACCGCGCGAGCTCCGCGCAGGAGACCGCCGCGATGGTCGACGCGATGGTCGACCAGGCCGGGCTCGCGCCGGCGGAGATCGCCTTCTTCACGCAGCGCGACGCGTTCGGCGATGCCGGCTTCTCCGGCGGGATCGCCGCGCTGAAGCGCCATGGGCTCGAGGACGAGACCCTGGTCGCGCACGGCCGCTACGAGCGCAACACCGTGGCGGTCGAGACCGCGCTCGCTGACCTCCTCACCGCCGAGACGCGGCCGCGCGCCGTGATCATGGTGGGCACCTACGCCCCGTGCGCGGCGTTCGTCAAGCTGGCGCGCGCGAACGGGCTCGATGCGAAATACCTGAACGTCTCGTTCGTCGGGACGCAGTCGCTGATCACGACGCTCGGCGCGGAGGCCGAGGGAGTGATCGTGACGCAGGTCGTGCCGTCGCTGGAAGCCGAAGTTCCGATCGTGAAGGCGTACCGCGCCGCGCTGGCGGCCGATGCGACACCGAACTTCGGCTCGCTCGAGGGCTACATCGCCGCCCGAATCCTCTGCCTGGCGCTCGCGAAGACCGGGCGGGAGCCGACGCGCGAATCGATCGTCGAGTCGCTCGAGGCGCTGGGGAGCTTCGACGCGGGCCTCGGCTCACCGCTGCTGCTGAGCCGCGAGAAGCACCAGGCGTGCGACCAGGTGTGGCCGACCATCGTGCGTGGCGGCAAGGCGATCGCACTCGATTGGCGCGAGCTCGGCGTGAAGAGCGGGCCGCCCGCTGTGCGCTCGGGCAAGTGATGGCGACGAGGGCTCCGCTCTCCGACTCCGGACGCGCGATGAGGCTGGTCTGGCTCCTCGCCGGCATCGGCGTGGCGGTGGTGCTCGGCATCACCGGGATCGTGGTGCGGGCCGACCAGAAGGTCCGCGACGCGCGTGATCGGCTGCAGGCGTTCGATCAGCGCTCCGACGCGACCATCAAGGAGCTCGAGTCCGCGCTGGCCATGCTTCACGATCGGTCCATCGACGCACTCAGCGGCGCGCCGATCGATTCCATGACCGACTTTGCCATGTCCTGGTTGAGGCTCGACCCGCCCGTCGAACGCGCCGAGATCGTCGAGGCGGACGCGGAGGCGCGGCTGCGGCTCGACGCATTACTGACGGTCGAGGTCCAATGCCGCGACTGGGCGCCGCGCGCGCGCCGCGACGAGCTGGCGATGGCGAGCGCGCGCAAGGCGGTGGCAGCCGGACTCACGCAAGCGATCGCCGTCGTGACGAGCGCCGACGGACTGGCGCGCCTGGCGCAGCTCGAGCGTTTCGAGGCGCTGCGCGCGGAGCCTGCCATCGACCGCGACGCCGTGGTCGCGCGCGTGATCGACGACGCGCGCCGCGAGGCCGATCGCAACCCGGTACGCATCGAGCTGCGCGATCTCGGGACGCTCGCCGAGCGGCTGGTCGCGGCGGAGTCGATCTCCGAGCTGGCCGACATCAAGGACAACCAGTTCCGGCCGACGCTGCGTCGCCTCCAGCGCGGGATCAAGCGGGTCGCGGCGGCGGACACCGAGTTCGGCGAGCAGCTCGCCCGGCTGACCACCGCGCTGGCCGCCGCCGTGTTCGGTGCGGGTTACATCGATGACGACGCCCACGACACGATCGTGGCCAAGGACGGCGGCCTCTTCGCCGCCGCCCGGAGCCGGATCGAGTCGCGCGCCGAGCGGACACGCCTGCAACAAGAGGCGACCTTCAGCTTCGACCACTGCCGTGAAGCGATCGCGCACCTCGGCCAGCTGTTCGCGATCGAGTCGCTGGCGATCGGCGGCGCGGTCCAGGCCGATGTCGCCTCCGTCCGCGAGAGCGCAGTCGCCTTCGGCGGCATCGCCGCCGTGCTGTTCGTGGTGCTCGCGCTCCTCATCGCCCAGTCGATCCGCCGGCAGATCCGCATGCTGGCCCAGACCAACCAGGCGCTCGACGGCGCGATCGTCGAGGCGCGCGCCGCGACCGACGCGAAGGCGGAGTTCCTGGCCAACATGAGCCACGAGATCCGGACGCCGATGAACGCCGTCATCGGCATGACCGGCCTCGTGCTCGACACCTCGCTCACCGCCGAGCAGCGCGAGTTCATCGAGACGATCCGCACCAGCGGCGATGCGCTGCTCACGATCATCAACGACATCCTCGACTTCTCGAAGATCGAGTCGGGCAAGCTCGAGCTCGAGCACGAGCCGGTCCGCATCCGGACCAGCATCGAGGAGGCGCTCGACCTGCTCGCCGCGCGCGCGGCGGAGAAGAGCGTCGAGCTCAGCGCCGACATCGACGACGCGATCCCGGCGCTGGTCGCGACCGACTCCGGTCGCATCCGCCAGGTGCTGGTGAACCTCCTCAGCAACGCGGTCAAGTTCACGGCACACGGCGAGGTCGTCGTCTCGGCGACGGCGCGCACCCTCGAGTCATCCGAGGTCGAGATCGCGATCTCCGTGCGCGACACCGGCGTCGGCATCCCGCGCGACCGGCTCGACCGCCTCTTCAAATCGTTCAGCCAGGTCGACGCATCGACGACGCGCCGCTACGGCGGAACCGGGCTCGGGCTCGCGATCAGCATGCGACTCGCGAAGCTGCTCGGCGGAAGCATCGGGGTCGAGAGCACGCCGGGGCGCGGCTCGATCTTCCGCTTCACGCTGCGCGCCGGGCTGCTGGCGGCGAATCCCGAACCGCCGCAGGACCAGACGCTCGCGCTGGTGCGCGGCCTCTCCGTGCTGATCGTCGACGACAACGAGACCAACCGGCGCATCATGGCCAAGCAGACCGCCTCGTGGGGCATGCGGCCCGCGACCGTCGCCGGCGGGCGCGAGGCGCTCGACGTGATCCGCTCCGATCCGACCATCCGCGTCGTGCTCCTCGACATGCAGATGCCCGATCTCGACGGGCTCCAAGTCCTCGCGGAGATCCGCAAGATGCGGACGGCGGAGGAGCTGCCGGTGGTCATGGTGACCTCGGTGACGCTGCGCTCGCGGCTGCTGGAGCTCCCGGCCGGGACGGTGAACGCGCGGCTCATGAAGCCGGTGAAGAAGGCGCAGCTCTTCGATGCGGTGGTGCTCGCGCTGCGCGGCACGGCGATCGAGCCGCTGCCGGCCGCCGCGAGCCCGAAGCCGCCGCGCGCAGCACGCCACCTGCGCGTCCTGGTCGCCGAGGACAACACCGTGAACCAGAAGGTCGCGCTGAAGATGCTGGAGAAGCTCGGCATCCGGGCCGAGATCGCGGCGAACGGCCTCGAGGTGCTCGAGATGATGCGGCGCACGCCGTTCGACGTGATCCTGATGGACCTGCAGATGCCCGAGATGGACGGCCTCGAGGCAACGCACCGGCTGCGCGCCGCGGGCGCGAAGGTGCGCATCGTCGCGCTCACCGCCAACGCACTCGACGGCGACCGCGCCGAGTGCCTCGAAGCGGGCATGGACGACTACCTCGCCAAGCCGATCACGATGAACTCGCTCACCGCGGCGATCGAGCGCTCCGAGGCCGCGGTGGTCGGCAATCGTTGCCGCGCCGCGCCCTCGCCCCGGTAGGCCGACGGACGCAGGCGCTTTTTTCCGCCGCCTCACCGCCGACCGCGGTGCAGCACGCGCGCCGCTCGCGTCGATCCGCTTCGCATGCTCTCCCTTCGGGGCCGGCGGGCAGCCGGACGAGGTTGGCGAGTCCGGGGAGCGGGGCGCCTTGACGCTCCGGGGTTCCGTGGCGCATCGCGTCCGCAATGGGTCGAGCACCGAGGTCGCCATCAGCCTTCGCGTGAAGGCGATGGCCGGCGTCGCGCTGCTGATCGCCGCGAGCGCGGGCGTCATCGGTTTCTCGGTCCTGAGCGTGACGCGCGCCGAGATGACCCGCGCCTACGAGACGCGCCTCGACGCGGTCGTCGACGCCACCGCGCACAGCGTCGCGCCGGCGCTCATGCCGGAGCCGGACCGGACCGAGATCACGCGCATCGCGCAAGGGGCGATCAAGACGGACGGCGTGGTCTTCTGCGCCGTCTTCAGCAGTGCCGGCGAGCTGCTCGGGCTCGGCGGCCTGCCGGTCTTCGAGAAGCCCCTCTGGAGCACGCTCCAGCATCTCGACGCGATGTCGCTGCACGCGCAACACCTCGTCACCCGCAACGGCGAGGAGATCTTCCTCAAGGCGGTGTCGGTGATCGCCCGTGCGCCGCGCGATCACGGCGGCACCCAGGAGCTGGCGAACGTCGAGATCGGCTCGCTCCTGCTCGGTTGCATCAACACACCGGTCGACTCCGACGTGGCGGCGCTGGAGAGCCGCATCTGGACCATCGTCTGCGGCGTCGCCGCCGCGACCGCGCTGATCGCGTGGCTGGTGGCGCGCTCTCTGGTCCGGCCGATCCACGCGCTGCTCGCCGGGACCGAGCGGATCGTGGCCGGCGACTTCGACCACCGCGTGAAGGTCGGCACGCACGACGAGCTCGAGCTGCTCGCCAACTCGTTCAACGCGATGACGGCGGAGCTCGGGGAGTCGCGCGCCCGCCTCGCGCGGCAGACGCAGATGCTCGAGGAGGCGGTCCGCCAGCGCACGCGCAAGCTGCGCGCGGCCTACGCCGAGATGCGCGTGCTCGACAAGCTGAAGGACGGCTTCCTGTCGAGCATCAGCCACGAGTTCCGCACGCCGATCACGACCATCCGCGCGTCGGCCGAGATCCTCGAGCACGATCCCGACATGGACGTCGCCACCCGCCGCGAGTTCGCCGGGATGATCGTCCACGAGAGCGAGCGGCTCGGCCACCTCGTGAGTGACGTGCTCGACCTGGTGAAGCTCGAGTCGGGCGAGACGCCATTCCGGTTTGCGGCGGCGCAACCGGCGGCGCTGGTCGAAGCGGCGCGCCAGCAGGTGGTGGCGCGGGCCGACGAGAAGCGGATCACGATCGCGATCGCGGTCGACGGCGCGCCGCAGCAGGCGCTCTGGGACAGTGCGAAGGTGACGCGGTTGCTGGTCGAGCTCCTCGACAACGCGATCCATTTCGCGCCGCCGGGAGGCCACGTCTGGGTCGCGGTGACGTCGATGACCGCGACGTCGGCGGCCACCGACGAGCTGGCGCGGATCGACATCCGCGACGACGGCCCGGGCATCCCGGCGACCGATCTGGCGACCGTCTTCGAGAAGTTCCACCAGTCGGGCGAGATCCTCACCGGCAAGCCGCAGGGCCAGGGGCTCGGCCTGCCGCTCTGCCGTCTGATCGCGGCGCGCCACGGTGGCCAGGTCGTAGCGCAGCCGAGCGATCGCGGCGCCCATCTGGTGGTCGAGCTGCCGCTCACGCCGCCGGCGCAGGCGCCGAGCTGAGCGGACCTGAGCTGAGCTGAGCGGTCCTCGAGGCGGTGCTCGGCGAGCTCGAAAAAAATATCGATTCGGGTGTAACCACCGCGATCGGCAGACGACTTGTTGCCGCGCGGGGCGCCTCCGCCCGTCCGGCAGTGAGGCATCCCCACCAATGGCCGTCGTTCCCGCGCCGCCGGCCACCATCGCGACCAGCTCGGATCGATTCGTTCGTGAGCCGGGCTGTGTGGCAAGAAGGAGATCTGATGTTCCCGTTCCCATGGCTCACGGCCCTGCCGCTCGCGCTCGCGTCCTTCGTTGGCGGCGACGGGCCGACGGTCGATGGCCCGCAACCCCCGGCGGCGAAGAAGCCCGCTGCGAAGAGCAGCAAGCGGAGCGACGCGGCCAAGGTCGATCCGCTCGCCGAGGCGGCTCGGCTGAAGCGCTCGGCGACCGGCAAGGAGGGCGAGGAGAAGATCACGGCGCTGACCGCAGCGGCCACCGAGTACGAGCGCGTCGCCAAGACGGCGGTCGCCACGCCGGCGCTCGGCGCGGAGGCAACCTGGCGCGCCGGCGAGATCTGGCGCACGGTGCGCCACGAAGAAGACGCGCGGCGCTGCTTTGCGGCCACGACCTCGCTCGCCACGGCGGCGCCGAACTTCGCGGCGCGCGCGTGGCTCGAGCTCGGCCATCTCGATCGCCGGGCCAAGCGGCTCGACGACGCCGAGAAGTGCTACGCGCAGGTGCTGATCATCACGCCGGAGCAGCGGCGTGAGTCGGCGCAGGCGATGACGTGGCAGGGCAAGATCCTGATCGACCAGAAGAACGAGAAGGACGGCCACGCGTTGCTGCTCGCCGTCGGCCAGCGCTATCCGGAGCTGCGGCTCGACGACATCCGCAACGTCGACCTCGTCGCGGTCGACTGGATCGAGGCCGGTCGCATCAACGAGGCGCGTGAGCTGGTCGCCGACTGCATCGAGCGCCATTCGACGCCCGATGAAGGCGACGACGAGGTCGACACCGCCGTCCGGCGGGCGCTCGATCGCATGCGGTCGCGCGAGAAGCTGGCGAACCCGCCGGCGACCAAGGGGTGATCACCGTCTCGTGATCACCGTCCCATGATCACTGTCCTGTGATCGCCGTCCTGCGGCGTGGTCGCGTTGTTGCGTTGTTGCGGCCACGCCGCGTCTTGGATTCCAGTTCAGTCGTGGATGGAGGTCGTGGACCCGGTCAGAGCACGCCGATGCCGCTGTAGTGGAAGCCGAGTGCCCGCAGCTCGGGACCGTCGTAGAGGTTGCGGCCGTCGAAGATCGCGGGGCGGCGCATGATCGACTTCAACCGCTCGAAGTCGGGATTGCGGAACTCGTTCCACTCGGTGACGACGAGCAGGGCGTCGACCCCTTGCGCGACCTCGTACATCCCCTTGCACATCGTCACGGTGTCGCCGAGCTGCCGCTTGGTCGCCTCCATCGCGGCCGGGTCGAACGCCTTGATCTTGCAGCCCGCCTTCTTCAGCAGGTCGATCAACACCAATGCGGGCGCCTCGCGGATGTCGTCGGTGCGCGCCTTGAACGCCAGCCCCCAGAAACCGACCTCCTTGCCGGTGAAATCGCCCTTCCAATGCTTCTCGAGCTGGAGGAAGAGGTGCTTCTTCTGCTCGAAGTTGACCTCTTCGACCGCCTCCATGACGCGGAAGCGGTAGCCGTACTCCTTGGCGGTCGCGACGATCGCCTTGCTGTCCTTGGGGAAGCAGGAGCCGCCGTAGCCGACGCCCGGGAAGAGGAAGCTGTGGCCGATGCGGGTGTCGCTCGCGATCCCTTCGCGCACCTTGTTGACGTCGGCGCCGACGCGCTCGCAGATCTGCGCGATCTCGTTCATGAAGGAGATGCGCGTGGCGAGCATCGCGTTGGCGGCGTACTTGGTGAGCTCGGCGCTCACGACGTCCATCACGATCACCGGGTTGCCGGTGCGCACGAACGGCGCGTAGAGGCGCTTCATCACCTCCGAGGAGCGCGCGTCGTCGCAGCCGACCACCACGCGGTCGGGCTTCAGGAAGTCGTT
>CAYRQC010000692.1:0-6566 GCA_964426265.1 uncultured Phycisphaerales bacterium
CCTCGGTCGACGGGCGTCCTACCTGGTGCAACCGCGTGACCATCCGTTGGGGGGTGCGCGCTCCCACTCGCGGCACTCTCTTGGTCGCGCGGCTCGTTGCGATCCTGAACATCGCGATGGCAATGCGCCGTGGCCCGCGACCTCGTCTGCCGCCCCGCCGTTCACGCGAGTCTGCCACGTCGGCCAGTGCGGCGCTGCGTCACTGTTTCTCGAGCACTTCGAGCTGTTTCGCGAGCTCCGTTTCTCGTGGGAAGAGCGCGGCACCGTCGCGCAGGGCCCGCAGCGCCTTGTCGCGATTGCCGATCCGCAGGTACATGCGCGAGAGATGGGCGTAGCTCTTCGCGAAGCGCGGGTTGGTCGTCGTGCCGCCCTGCTGTGTGATCAGCTTCTCGAGCTCGGAGATCACCTCGGGCGTCTTGCCTTCCGACTCGGGGTAGTAGGTGAGGTACTCGGCGCGCTCGAAGCGCGGCTCCCAGTAGTTCGGGTCGAGCTCGCTCGCTTTCTCCCAGGCCGCGAGGGTCATCCCACCCCACTTCTCGAAGCCGGCCGGCGTCGACTCGAGCATGCAGCGGGCGTAGCACGCCTTGGCGAGTAGATGGTGCGCCTTCGGGTCGTTCGGATGGCTCGCGACCAGCGCCTCTGCCGCCGCGATCGCGCCCTCCTGTTGACTCGCGCGACTCACTTCGGCGAGCAGCTTCTTCAGCTCGTCGGCGGGGAGCCCGTCTGCGAGGAGCCGCTCGAGCTTGGGCCCGAGCTCCTTGGCCGCGGCGGCGATCGCGGCCGCCTTCTCCGCCGCGGGATCGGCGACCGGCACCGGTTCAGTCGGTGGTGGCACGACCGCTTCATCGTGCCGCGGCGCCGGGCTCTCGAGCCGTTCGGCGATCGCCGGCCGCAGCTCGAGCGATGCGAGCCGCTGCTTCACGCCATCGAGATCCGACGCCATCGCCGTCAACGACTGCGTGAGATTCGGGTCGCTCGCGGCCGGCAGAGGCGGCGCCGAGACGTTGACTGCGACGACCGCGCCGGCGAAGCCGCCGATCCCGAGCGCCGCAAGGACGATGCAACCGAGCAACGATGAGCTCATGACTCACTCTCCCAAGAGCTTCTTCAGCTGGCGGACGTGCGCGACCAGCGCGGCGCGTCCGGCAGCCGTGAGGACGAAGGTGGTGACTGGCTTGCGGTCGACGAACTGCTTGTCGATGCGGAGGTACCCGGCTTCCTCGAGCTTGCTCGCGTGCACGCTGAGGTTGCCTTGCGTGAGCTTCAGCAGCTCCCTGAGCTGCACGAACTCCGCCGCCTCGAGGCTCACGAGCGCGGAGAGGATCGCGAGCCGGACCCGCGACGTGAGCACCGGATCGAAGTCGTAGGCGTCCGGTTTCATCCAACGCTCTCGCGGCGCAGGCGCGCGACGCGGCGCTCGGCGATGACGCCGGCGACGATGCAGCCGAGCCCCATCGCCGGCCCGAGGATGAAGCCCGCTTCCGCCGGGAAGCGCAGCGCGACGATGGTCGCGACCAGGCTCGGCACGCCGCACCAGAAGATCTCGCGCGAGTAGAGCACGCCCATCGTCATCAGCATGAGCGCGTAGAGCAGGCCCCACACGTGCGGGATGTAACGTTCGCCACCTCGCGCAAGCGTCGGGACCGCGATCGACAGCAGCACGCCGATCGAGATGAAGATCGCCGTCACCGCGCCGAGCTGCCCCGCGAGCCGGGTGTTGGCTCCGGTGAGCCGCGGCCGCTGGCCGGCGCGCCAGCCCAGGAACGACGAGAGGCCGATTCCGAGACCGAGCGCGCTGATCGCGGTGACGAGCTGGCCGCGCCCGTTTCCGAGGCGCTCGAAGAAGCTCATCAGCGGGTACCAGACCAGCACGATCGCACCCCAGATGATCGAGTGGAACATCTGCGGATCAACCCGCCGATGGGTCTGGTCGAGCACGCGTGCGATCAGCTCGAGGTCGTGCGAAGCCTGCTCGCGGTCCATCGGTCACTCCATGGTTTGTAACGTAAACTAGTCTGCGATTGAGTACAGGGCGCGTCAAGAGGTGGTTCAGTGGGGGGGGCTGCGGCCCACGATCGCGGAAGGATCGTGGGAGCATCGCGCGCGCAACGGCTGGTCAATCGACGCAGGCGATTCCGGTGACTTCGAACTGCGCGAGTGTCGTCACGTCGGGATCGAGGCGCACGGCGAGCGCCGAGGGATCGACGCCGTCCGGGAGCGACAGCGTCGACTCGACTGTCGCGGAGGTGAGCTCGATCGTCGTACGGCCAAGCTCCGCGAAGAGGTCGCCGTCCTTCTGACCGAGCGCGAGCTCGAAGCGGAGCGGCCATGGCGTCGTTGCGTCCGGTGCCGCGTTGTGTTGTGCCCAGCGCCCGACGAGCCGGCCGTCGCGCAGCGCGAACTCGCCGCGCACGATCGGGAAGCCGGCCCGCTCGAGCCCGAGCTGGAAGAAGGCGGTCAGGTCGCGGTGAGTCTCGAGCTCCATCGCGCGACGCAAGTCGTCGCGCGTCGCGCTGCCGTCGCGATGGTCGGCGTAGTAGCGGCGGATCCCGCGGAAGAAGGCGTCGTCGCCAAGCTCGTGGCGCAGCGAGTGGAGGAACCACGCCCCCTTGGGATAGGAGTTCGCGTCGAGCCGCGTCTTGGGATCGACGAAGCCTGAGCCGCAGATCGGGCGCGTCTTCACCTCGGGCGCGGCGAGGATCGACCGCCGCATCTTCGCCATCGCCTGGGCGAGCGGCTCGCGGCCGAGCGCGTCCATCGTCACCGCCGCGAAGTAGGTCGCGAAGCCCTCGCTGAGCCAGAGGTCGTGCCAGTCCTCTTCCGTGACCGAGTCACCGAACCATTGATGACAGAGCTCGTGCACGAGCGTCGAGGCGCAGCCACCCGTGCCGTCGACCGCCGAGTCGCGCAGGAAGGTGTTCGACGCGTTCTCCACGCCGCCGTATTGCGTCGGGATTTGGACGACGGCGTACTTCGCGTACGGATAGCGGCCGACGGTCCGCTCGAGGAACCGGAGCGCGTCGACGTGGATCGCGAAATCGCGCGTGCCGGCTGCCGCGTCCTGCGGGTAGAGCCACCACTCGAGCGGGAGTCGCGCGCCGGTGGTCTCCGAGTCGTAGCCGCTTGCGACGACGGTGAACGGCCCGGCCGCGAATGACATCAACGCCGTGTAGATCGGCGTGTCGCTCCGCCAGCGCACGGTGGTCGTCCCGTCGACTTCCGTGCGCTCGCCGACGCGTCGGCCGTTGGCGATGCCGCGCCAGCCTTTTGGCAGATGGAGCGTGCAGTCGAAGAGCGCCTTGTCGCTCGGATGGTCCTCACACGGCATCCAGGCGCGAGTGTCGGAGGGCCAGGCGTCGGTGAAGACGACCTCGTCGCCGTGGCGGTTCTTCGCGTGGAAGAGACCTCGCCCCGGCCAGCCGGACGATGCGAGGAAGTACTGCTCCTCGGGCCCACCGACGCCGCTCGCCGAATCGCATTGGAGGTGGATCTTCCCGTCTCGCCATTCCTGCGTGACGTCCTCGTCGTAGGTGTCGGCGTAGGCGATCGAGTCGAGGCTTGGTCCGTCGTAGTCGAGCACCAGCTCCCGCAACCCCGGCGCGGCGAGGTAGTGGACCGTGGTCAGGACCTGTGGCGGTTGGTCGTGGCCGCGCGCCAAGTCGATCGTCACCTCGTAGCAGAGGATCTCCTGCTCCGGCCGGCGCTCGTGGCCGTCGGCACCGAGGTGCACCGCGTCCTGCGCGAAGGTGAGCGCGAGCACGACTCGGGAGAGCGCGAAGATCGAAAGGTCCACGGGCTACTCCTTTGGCGACCGACCAGCCGCGCGACGACGTTCGTTTGTTACGAGTGGTTGTGACGCATGCTGCGACGCACGGCATGACCAACGTCACGACGAAGCTGGCGGCTGAAAGCCTCACTGCCGGAAAGGACGAGGTAGCTTGTCGTTCCGCAGATCTCTTGCAAGCGATGGGCTGGAGTGACTCCTCGACGTTGCACTTGAGGTCGGTCACTCCGAGCGCGCATGGTTCGAGATGTCGACCGAGATGTTGAACCACGCGGCGTGCGAGCGGGCTCATGAGAGCGGTGCCATGAATGACCCCTCCACGAGCGATTCCCTGCCGATGAGCCCGCGGTTCGCGCCCGAGCGGCTGCTCGAGCACGTCGCGTGGGTGCGTCGGCTGGCCGCGCGGCTGATCGACGATCACCACGCGGCCGACGACGTGGCACAGGAGACACTCGCGATCGCACTGCGCGGTGGCCCGCGTGACGCGAGCCGGGCGCGGCCGTGGCTCGCCGCGATCGCGCGCAGCGTCGCAAGCCGCATGCGTCGCACGAGACGGCGCCGGGAGGCGCGCGAGCTCGTCGCCGCCTCGGCGGAGGCACTCGATGCGACCGATGAGATCGTCGCGCGTGCGTCGCTGCAGCGAGCGGTGGTCGATGCCGTCCTCGCGCTCGCCGAGCCCTATCGGACGATCATCCTGCGGCGCTTCTTCGACGAGCTGCCGAGCCGCGAGATCGCGCGCCGGCGCGGCGAGCCGGTCGAGACGGTGCGCACGCGGATGAAGCGGGGTCTGGCGCTCTTGCGAGAGCGGTTGGCCGGTGAGCTCGCCATCGAGACGGAGCGTGGGTTGATCACGATTCTTGCGGGAGCACCGTTCATGGCGGCGAAGGTGAAGCTCGCGTTGGCGGCGGCGCTGGTCATCGCAGGGGTGTGGATTACCACGGAGCTGAGCTTGAACGACGCGACTCCTGCGATCGATGGCGATGGGGACGAGGTCGCCACGCTTCCGGCGTCAGCGCCCTCCGATACGGTGCCCGTTGCAAGGACGCCGGTGGGTCTGCCCGATCCAGCGACGGCGACGGCGATGGCGAGCGACGCGTCGCCGGACGGCGATCGTGGTGCAACCCCCGACCCGGCTCGCAAGCGGCCGCCGTGGCTCGAGAAGCTTCGCGCCGAGCTCACGGCGAACAATCTCGAGGAGCACGGCGTCGGGGACGACCTCGGTTCGGAGACGCGAGCCGCCTTCGACGGCTTGCGCAACGAGACGTTCGAGCTCGACCCGCTGCTCGGCTACATCCTGACGCGTTTCGAGGACGCGTGGGTCGTCCCCGCCTCGCACCACTTCCACGACCTGAACGGCGAGTGCCGCGACCAATGGCAGATCGCGTACGAGAACTCGAGTGGTGGAGCCTCCATCGCGCGGATCGATGCCGGACGTTCGAATGGAAGTGACTACGTCTGCTTTGAGCTGTGCGTCAACCAATGGGGACGGGAGGTTGATCCCGATCTCGAGCTCGAGCCGCGGATCACGTTCCACCTCCATCGTGGCGAGCCCGGCCAGGTTGTGTCGATCCATGGCCAGATCGGCCTCTACCAGGACCTTTCCGATCGCGTGCCGACCGAGAAGTTCGCGGAGCTTGCCCGTCAGTTCCGCTACCTCACGCTCGTCTGGCTCGGTGCGGAGCAGGGGCAGCCGTGGGTGAGCTACGCGCGGACGAAGGCGGGCCGCGCCGTGACCGCCCACGAGATCACCCAGCTCGAGACGTTGTTCCAGCATTGCCTCGACGAGGCCAGCGAGTTCGCGAAACCGCCGAAGAGCAAGTGACCGAGAGGACTCATTTCAGTGTTGTTGAAGACGACGCCGCCGCCGCGGCAGTCGCGTGATCGCGTCACTTCGTCGCGCGGCGGATCGCGACGAAGTGCGGTGTCGGCAGGCTCACGCGAGCGTCGCCGACCTCGTCGCCGCGCAGGAAGCGGGCCATCACGTCGCGGATCTTCGCGTCGGGCAACAGATCCTCGTGCCCGGCGTTCTCGACGATCAGGTGGGTGCTGCGCAGGAAGCCGAAACGCACCCGCTCGGCCTGGTAGGGCGGCGCGTTGCTGTCGAGCGTTCCGCTGATGAAGAGCGTCGGCACGTCGGTCACGAGCTCGCTGCGGAAGCGGGCGTCGTGCAGCGGCAGCTCCCATGCCGCGTGACTCTCGACATCGAAGTAGTTCACCATCGACTGGAACATACAGCGATCGCGTTGGTCCGCGAGCTCCGCCGTGAACGCGGGCGTCGGGCCGTAGGCGTAGCGGACCGCTTGCGCCATCGCGGAGCCGCCGCCACCGAGCTGGTGGTAGCGCTTCGAGAGCAAGGGGCCGACGACGTCGGTTCGCCCCTGGTCGATCGTCCAGAGCAGCGCCGGAAAGAGCGGGAAGTCGTGGCCGTCGCCCACATCGATCCGCAGCAGGAACTCGAGCCCCCAACGGCCGAGCTGCAGCGGAACGCGCTTGCCCGATCGCTGGTCGGTGATCACGACCTCGAGCGGCTCCTTCTCGAGCTTGTGCAGCACGCGATCGAGCAGCGCGCACAGGTCGGGGACCGCGTGGTTCACCCCGTCATCCCGCGCCGCGAGCCAGGAGAGCTTCTCGATCTGCGCCTCGATGGTGGAGGGGAGGCTGCCCCAATCGCGCGGCCCCTCCGTCCCGACGAGAACCGCGCGCGCGACGTGGTCGCCGTGACGCCGCAGCACGGTCAGGCCGAGCAGAGTGCCGTAACTGAAGCCGACGAGGTTCACCCGTT
>CAYRQC010000693.1:0-11966 GCA_964426265.1 uncultured Phycisphaerales bacterium
GCCGACGCCTGGTATGCGCAAGCCATCCAAGCGGGCCAGATCGCACCACTGCCCGGTAGTGACGCACCCGCGGAGCGCCAACCGTGACCGCGCTCGCACTGCTACTGCTGGCGCTGCAAGGTGAACCGACCGGCCAGGTGGAGCCCGCCGGCAAGCCCGCCGACCTCGGCAAGCTGCTCGAAGAAGAGCTGTTGGCGCAAGACGATGCGGTCGACGTCAAGCTCGTCTCGAATGCCGGCGAGCTCGAACTGGTCGACGTGGTGGCGAACGGCGCGCCGGCCCACGAAGTGCTGGCCCGCCTCGCGAAGGCGACTCACCGTGAGCTCAAGCTCGAAGCGGGCGAGACGGCGTTGCACGCCGCAGCACCGCTCGACGCCCATCTCGAGCGCCGGCCGCTGCGCGAGGCACTCGAGTGGCTCACCGGTGCCGTCGGACTCGCCGTCGAGCTCAGCCGCAACACGATCCGCGTGCGCGCCGACGGCAGCAATTCGGTGGCACCCGAGGAGCTGCTGCAACGCGCGATCGACGGTTGGCGCGCCGCGCTCCTGCGCGATCCGTTGCAGCCCGATGCACCGCGATTGCGCTTCCAGATCGGCAACGCCCTGTTCCAGCTCGGCGACTTCAAGCAGGCGATCGACGTCTGGAAGGTGCTCGAAGACTCGGCCAAGGGGTGGAATCGGCGGGACGCCAACGCACCGGAGTTCGGCGACTTGCCGCTCGTCTATTTCCGCGCCGGCCATGCGTACGCGGCGCTCGGCGACGAGTCGGGTGCCCAGGCGCAATGGCTCTCGATCGCGACGCTCTTCCCCACCGACCGCCTGGTCGCGCCGGCCCGCCTCGAAACGGTCCGCTCGTTCCGCCGCCAGGGCGACGCGACCAACGCCAACCTGGTGTTGCGCCTGGTCGTCGAAGCGATGCGAACGGGTCTTTCCGCACGCGACCTGGTGACGGCCGGTGAGCTGCTGAATGAAGGCGGCAGCCATGAACGCGCCGAGCAGGCATTGCAGTGGGCGCTGCAGTCGACCTCCGATGCCGAGCTGGAGGAGCGCGGGTTGGTGGCGCTCGCGCGGTCGCAAGCCGGGCGGCGCGATTGGCATGGCGTGGTCGCCACCGCCGAGAGCTACGTGAGGAAGCATGTCGAGGGCAAGCGGGCGGCCGAGATCTGGCTGCTGCTCGGACAAGCGCATCACGAGCTGGCCGACCCGTTCACGGCGCTGCTCGCGATCCGGCGGGCGCGCGAGCTGCAGCCGACCGAGGAGCTGTCGCTCGCCTGCGACCTCCTCGAAGGCCAGCTCTTCGCCGAGTCGGGACTGATCGCGCGCGCCGAGGCGCCGCTGGCGCGCGCCGGCGCCAGCAACGTGGCGGCGATCGCGGCGCCCGCGCTCACCGCCCACGCCCACCTGTTGCGCGACGACGGCCAGCTCGAAGCGGCGGCGCGCCTCTACGACCGGCTCGCGCAGCTCGAGGGCAGCGAGATCGCGGCCGCCATCGCACTCGCCGAGGTCTACCTGCTGCAACGCAATCGCACGCGCTGCCTCGACCAGATCCGCGACGCGCTGCACCGCACGCAGCCGCCGCTGGTGGATGGCACGCAACGCACCGCGCTGCTCGAGATCGCGCGGCTGGCGCTGCGCGATGCACCGAGTGACGTCGCGTGGCGCGATCTGCTGGCGCCCGAAGAGCCGCCGATGACTGCAACCGAAGGAACGCAAGGGACCCAAGGGAAGGAAGCCGACCATGATCGTTGAGCCATTCACGGTGATCACGCTGCTGCTCGCCGTGCCGCAAGCGGCGGCGCAAGGCGGGTCGCATCCAACGCGCTCGCTGACGGTGAAGCTGCAGGAGAAGGAGCGACTCCTCGCGCAACTGCAGGACCTCCAGGCGCGCGTCCGATCGGGCGACCTGCCAACCGCGAGCGATCTGGCGCTCGCCGCCACGTCGCGCGAGGAGATCGTCGCGGGGATCGACGTGCACGGGGCGATGGCGCTCGGGATGGAGCCGGCCAAGGTGCGCGATCGTCTGGCGCCCGGCTTCACCGCGGAGATCGAACAGCTCGCCGAGCAGCGCAGCCGACTCGAGGTCGGACCGCCCGCGCGACCGTCACCGATGCTCACGCTGCTGCTCAACTTCGAACAGGAGCTCGCGAGCCTCGCCGACCGGCGCCGGCAGCGCCTCGGAATCGAGAGTCCGATCGTCGCGGGCCCGCTGGGGCAAAAGCTCGAGCCCGTGGCGAAGCCCCCGCCCATGAACGAAGCCGCCGGATCCGATGGGACGTCGGTCGCCGTCGCCGTCGATCCTGCCGCCACTCCCGGCACCCCCGCCGTTGCCACCGCCGCCATGAGCCAGAAGCCGGTCGACGCCCGCATCACCGGTGAAGCGCTCTATCGCGCCGGCCGCTACGCCGACGCACTCACCGCTTGGAGCGCGCTGGCGATCGGTGCGGGCGAGACCATGAACGACGCCACCGTCGAGCTCGACTACCAGCGCGCCGACTGCTTCATGCGGACCGACAAGGTCGACGACGCCATCAAGATCTGGGAGATGCTCGCCAACGACCACGCGAAGACGACCTGGGGCGCGCAAGCGGGCTTCTCGCTGAAGATCGCCCGCACGCTCGCGGCGCTCGAAGCGGCCAAGAAGTCGGCCGGCCGGAGCGAAAAATGAATGTTCCCGCCACCATGCGTGCGCCGCAGGAACTGGAGCGCAGCTTCGAGGCGTTCACGCGCATCTCGCGTTCGCTCGAGAAGGCGTACGACCGGCTGCGCGCCCAGGCCGCGAAGATCGACCTCGCGCTGGCTGACACCAATCGGCGCCTCGGGGGCAAGGTGGCGGAGCTCGACGCCGTGCTCTCGAGCCTGCGCAGCGCGGTGGTCGTCACCGATCCGGACGGCCGCATCAAGCTCGCCAATCGCGCGTTCGCCGAGCTCACCGCGCACACCGCCGACGCACTCGCGGGGATGCGCAAGTCGGAGCTGGCCGACGAGCTCGGCCATCCGCTCTGCGAATCGGCGGGCGCGCTCGCGGAGGCGGTCGCCTTCCCGTGCCGCGCGATCACCGTGGGCGGCGAGCGGCGCATCGTCCGCTCGTCGTGCGCGCCGGTGACTGACGAGCAGGGGCGCGCGCAAGGCGAGGTCGAGGCGCTGGTCGACGAGACCGAGCTCGAGGCGCTGCGCGAGGAGCTCGGCCGCCGCGAGACGCTCACCGCGCTCGGCGAGATGGCGGCCGGCATCGCGCACGAGATCAGGAACCCGCTCACCGCGATCGAAGGCTTCGCCCACTTGCTGATCAGTGCGCTTCCCGACGACCAGCCCGAGTGCGAGGAGCACGCGCGCCGCATCAGCCAGGCGGTGCGCAAGGCCAACTCGATCATCACCAACCTGCTCTGCTTCGCACGACCGGAGCGGTTCCGGCCGCGACGATCACGGCTCGGGACGCTGCTCGCGGAGCTGCGGCGCAGCTACTGCGAGGTCGCCAGCGGCGGCGAGCCGAGCGCCGGGATCGGGATCGGCGGCGACGGCAGCTCGCCGCTGGCCCGCGTCGACGTCGTCCCGCCGCACCCACCCGAGCTCGAGGTCGCGTGCGACCCGTCGCTCATCGAGCGCGTGCTGGTCAACCTGATCGACAACGCGCGGCTCGCCGCCGGCGCGAGCGGCCACGTCACGGTGCGCGCGCGCGCCGACGACCGCGACGTCGTCCTCTCGGTCGAGGATGACGGGCCCGGCATCGCCGCCGAGCTGCGCGGGAAGCTCTTCCGTCCGTTCGTGACCGGCCGCGCGGAAGGGACCGGGCTCGGGCTCTTCCTGGTCCATCGCATCGTCGAGCTCCATCGCGGGCGCGTCGAGGTCGCAGATCGCGCCGGCGGCGGCACCACCTTCACCGTCCACCTCCCCGATCTGCCGGCTCGCACCGCCGCCGCGGCGAGCCGCCCGGCGCCGCCCGCCCGGACCACCCACTGCGAAGGGATGACGGCATGACGATGAAGCGAGCCCTCGTCGTCGAGGACGACCAGCTCGGCCGCGAGTTCGTGGCCGAAGCGCTGGCCGAGCTGGCGATCGACGTGCAAGTCGCCAAGGACGGGCGCGAGGCGATCGAGCATCTGAAACGCGACGAGGTCGACCTCGTGCTCACCGACCTGCGCATGCCGCAGGTCGACGGGCTCGGCGTGCTGCGCGCCGCGCGCGAGCTGCAGCCGACGACACCGGTCGTGCTGATGACCGCCTACGGGACGCTCGACGTCGCGGTCGAGGTCCTGCGGCAAGGGGCCGACGACATCCTGTTGAAGCCGTTCGACCCCGAGCAGCTCGCGCTGCTCTTCCAGCGCCTCGAAGCGCGCGAGCGCCTGAAGAGCGAGAACCGCTGGCTGCGCCGCGAGATCGAGAGCGAAGCGGTGACGCAGCAGATCCTCGGCGAGTCGCCGGCGATCAAGGCGCTGCTCGACCAGGTGCGGCGCGTCGCCGTGAGCAAGGCGACCGTCTTCATCCGCGGCGAGAGCGGCACCGGCAAGGAGCTGGCCGCCCGCGCGATCCACCAGCTCTCACCGCGCCGCAACGGGCCGTTCGTGCGGGTGAACTGCGCGGCGCTCTCCGAGACGCTGCTCGAGAGCGAGCTCTTCGGCCACGAGCGCGGCGCCTTCACCGGCGCCATGCAGCGGCGCGAAGGCCGCTTCGAGCTCGCCGACAAGGGGACGCTGCTGCTCGATGAGGTGAGCGAGGTCTCGCCGCGCATCCAGGCCAAGCTGCTGCGCATCCTCGAGGAGGAGGAGTTCGAGCGCGTCGGCGGCACGCGGACCCTCGCGGTCGACGTGCGCGTCCTCGCGACCAGCAATCGCAACCTCGAAGCCGCGCTGAAGGACGGGAGCTTCCGCGAGGACCTCTACTACCGGCTCCACGTGGTGCCGCTCACGCTGCCACCGCTGCGCGACCGCATCGAGGACGTGCCGCTGCTCGCCACGACGTTCCTGCAGCGCTTTGCCCGCGAGAACGGCGCTGCGGTGCGCCGCTTCACGCCGGCCGCGATGGCCCGCATGACGAGCTACCGCTGGCCGGGCAACGTGCGCGAGCTCAGCAACCTGGTGCAGCGCGCGGTGGTGCTCGCGACGAGCGACGTGATCGACGTCGAGCAACTCCCCCTGCCCGCCGAGGAGCAGGGGCGCGCCGACGCGCTCGCCGGCGCCGTCGGCATGCGCGCCGAGGATGTCGAGCGCGAGCTGATCCTGCGGACGCTCCGCTCGGCGCAGGGCAATCGCACCAAGACGGCCGGGCTGCTCGATCTCACCGCCCGCACCATCAACAACAAGATCCGCCTCTATCGGGCACAGGGCTTCGCGATCCCCGACCCGACGCGCGGCGTCGCCAAACAGCGACCGCGCGAGCTCGAGATCGCGGGAGAGCTGGCATGAACGACCTCGACCGCGCCTTCCTCCTGCCCACTCGCGTCCTCGACTGGACCGCGGCGCGCGCGCGCGCGCTCAGCACCAACATCGCGCATGCAACCCAGGACGGCTACCGCCGCCAGGACGTCGACTTCGGCGAGCTGGTGGAAGCGGTGCGCGCCGAGCGCGACCACGGCCACGCCGGCGCCATCCAGCGGGCGCAGCCGCGGACGGTCGAAGACCGGAACGCCCCGATCGGCGCCAACGGCAACAGCGTCGACTTCGAGCGCGAGCAGGTGCAGATCGACAAGAACGCGCTGCTGCACCAGCTCTCGACCATCGTCGTGAACGGGACCCTCGAGACGCTTCGCGCCGCGATTCGCGGCCAAGGCACGTGAGGAGGACGGCGATGTCCGAACCAGTCTCCCTGCAGGTCTTCGACATCTCGGCGTCGGCGCTCACCGCGGAGCGGATGCGCATCGCCGTGATCGCGCAGAACATCGCGAACGCCGAGGTGACCGGGCGCGCCGGCGCCGACCCCTACCGGCGGCGGCGCGTGAGCTTCGAGAGCGTGCTGAAGCAGGAGGTCGGCCGCCGCAAGGATGGGCTGCCGGTCGGCGCCGTGCGCGCCCGCATCGAGGAGGTACCCGGCGAGTTTCGCATCGAGCGGATCAAGGGCCACGCGAGCGCCGATGCCAATGGCGACGTCAAGTTCCCGAACGTCAGCGTGATCGAGGAGATGGTCCAACTGATCGATGCGTCGCGCACCTACGAGGCCAACCTGTCGGCGCTGCGCACCTGGAAGCAGATGCTCGGCCAGACGCTGGAGATGACGCGATGAGCGCCATGGACGTCAGCCAGGTTCGCTCGCTGCTCGCACAGGCGCAGGAGGGCGCGCGCCGCAAGTCGGCCGGAGCGCCGGCCCAGGAGTTCGCCGACCTCCTCGCCGACACCAGCAGCAAGCAGAAGGCGGTGGCGCAGTCGTACGCGAGCTACGTCGCCGGCAAGGGCGAGCTGCACGACGTGATGGCGCAGATGGCGAAGGCCGACATCGCCTTCCGCTTCCTGCTCGAAGTGCGCAACAAGCTGACCGACGCCTACCAGGAGATCTCGCACCTGCAGGTCTAGCGTCGCCGACCGACGCGCCCGATGACATGGCATGAAATCCCGAGGACAGGCTGAACGATGAACTTCTGGCAGGAGATCCTGGACCGGCCACGCGAGGTCTACGCGAAGCTCTCGCGCGGACAGCGCGTCGGCGTGCTCGCGCTCGCGTCGATCGGGCTGGTGGTCGCGGTGCTCTCCTGCCTGCTCGCGGGTCGGCAGAGCTTCGTGGTGCTCTATGGCAACCTCGAGCCGGCCGACGAGAACGAGATCATCACGAAGCTCGGCGAGATGGGCGTTCCCTACCAGCTCACTGCCGGAGCGCGCGTCGAGGTCCCGGAAGAGCGCGTCCACGAGGTGCGGATGCGGCTGGGCGTCGCGGGCCTCCCGCGCACCGCGTCGCCGCTGTGGGAGCAGGTCGGCAAGAGCCAATTCGGGTTCACCGACAACCAGTTCAACAGCATCGTGCAGCGCGCGCTCCAAGACGACCTCGAGGACATGATCGAGACCTCTCCAGAGGTACGGAAGGCGACGGTCAAGCTCCATCTCGAGCCGCCGGGCCTCTACGCGAACGCGCCCTCGCGCGCCGGCGGGACGGTGACGTTGGCACTGCGGCCCGGCATGGCGCTCGCCGACTCGCAAGCTGCGGGGATCGCGCTCTCCATCGCCCGCTGCGTCGGGATCCCGAAGGCCGAGGACGTGATCGTCGTCGACTCGGCATTCCACCAGCTCTTCCCGCGCGCCGACGACGGTGACCCGCTCACCTCGCTCGCCCACCTGCAAAAGACGCAGGCGATCGAGCACCATCTCGAGGAGAAGGCCGAGTCGATGCTGCGTCCCGTCTGCGGCGACCGGGCGGTGGTGCGCGTGAACGTCGAGCTCGACCCGAGCTACACGGAGAAGGCGCTCGAGAGGGTGGCCGAGGACAACAAGGTCCCGGTCAAGACGAGCAAGACGCAGGAGCCGGTCAGCAGCGACGGGGGTGGGACGGGAGGGGCGCGCGGCGCGACACCACCCACGCTCGCGACGGTCCAAGAGGAGAACGAGTACCACGAGGGCGTCGAGAAGTCGCTCGAGATCGTCGCCGCGGGACAGATCCGCCACCTCTCGGTGAGCTTGCTGCTCGACGAAGGCGATCCCGTGCTGGCGGCGAAGCAACAGGAGATCAGCGACACCGTCAAGAACGCCGTCGGCTTCGTCGAGGGCAGTACCAAAGCTGACGCCAAGGGGCGCAAGGACAGCTTCAAGCTGGCGCTGGTCAAGTTCGAGACGCCGGCGGCGCCGGAGCCGATGGCGAGTCCGTTCGCGATCGAGAACCTGCTTCCGCTCGCCGGCCATCTGGCGGAGGCGGTGACGGTCGTGTTCGTGCTGCTGCTGTTGGCGAAGGTGCTGCGCGGCGGGAGCAAGAGCAGGCCCGCGAAGACGAAGAGCGGCGCGGCAGTGAAAGCGGCGAAGGCGGGAGAGGCCAAGACCCGCGGCGGTGGTGACGACGACGAGGGCGGCGACGAGCTCTCCGAGCTGGTGATGGGCAGCGGCTCGGGCGACGACCTGCGCACGCGCCTCGCCCGGTTCGTCACCAAGCATCCCGACCACGCGCGCGACGTGCTGGTCGCCTGGCTGAAGGAAGAGGTCGTCACCTGAGACGCGCGCGGCGGGAATGACGGCGGGAACGGCGGGAAGGACGTGAGCGTCGGAAACGGCGGAGTGAACGGAGTGGGGACATGACGATCAAGCTGCGCGGGGTCCAGAAGATCGCGGCGTTGCTGCTCGGCGTCGACAAGGACGCCGCGGCACTGCTGATGCACGCCGTGCCCGACGACCGGCTCGAGCCGATCACGGAGGCGATGGTCGAGCTCTCGGATCGGCGCCTCACGGCGCAAGACACCGAGCCGGCACTCGACGAGTTCGCGAAGCGCATCTCCGGCGGCGCCTCCTCGACCAACGACTTCAAGGAGCTGCTGCGCGACGCCCTCGGCAGCGAGAAGGCGGAAGAGCACCTGCACAAGCTGCAGAGCCTGCGCGCGCGCGGGAGCCCGTGCGCGCCGCTCGAGCAACTGCCGCCGCAGGAGGTGGCCGAGGTGCTGCAGGACGAGAACGAGCAGGTCTGCGCGATCGTGCTGGCGGGCATGCGGCCGACCGCGGCGGCGCGCATCCTCGAGTGCTTCCCGGTCGAACGCCGCCCCGCGGTCATGACTCGCATCGCGAAGAGCGCCGTGCCGCGCCGCGAGCTGGTCGAGGAGATCGCCTCCGCCATCCTCGCGCGGCTCGCACCGGTGCAGCCGGCGCGTCGTGGCGACGTGCGCGGCGTGGCGACCGCCGCGCAGATCATGAACTTCCTCACGCAGGACGCCGAGACCGCGTTGACCGAGGTGCTGCAACAGGACGAGGAGGGGATCTTCCAGCAGATCGACGAGCAGCGCGTGACGATGGATGACCTGGTCGGCATCGACAAGAAGGCGATGCAGAAGATCCTGGCCAGCATCGACACCCGCGTGCTCACGGTGTCGCTGAAGAGCGCGTCGAAGGAGATCGAGCAGGCGATCCTCGACAACGTCTCCAAGCGGTCGAAGGAGACGATCCTGGAGGAGCGCGAGCTGCTCGGCGCGCTACCGATGAGCGAGATCCAGCAGGCGCGCGTGCAGCTCCTGAACCAGGTGCGCGCGCTCATGAAGAGCGGCGAGGTCAAGATTCGCCGGGCAGGCAACGATGACGTCGTTGACTGACGCCACGGCGATCGCGGTGCGTTCGCGGTCGCCGGAGCGGGCCGCGGTGCACGTGGTCGACCGCTCGCCGCCGGTTCCGCCGCCACCGAAGATCGACGTCGGGCCGCTGGTGCGCGCGCTCGAAAGCGGGCTGCACGCACTGCGTGCAGAGGTCGACGCCGCGTTCGACGAGATCGAGCGCGAGTGCGTCGAGCTGGCGCTCGCGGCCGCCGAGCACGTCGTCCACCGCCGCTGCGAACGGGGCGAGCTCGAGCTCGAGGAGCCCCTGCGCGCGCTGCTCGCGACGAGGCGGCGAGAGCTGCTCGCGCTGCCGACGACGCTGCGTCTCCATCCGGAGGACGCGAAGGTGCTGGCGCACCGGCTCACGGAGCTGGCGCCGGCCGGTGCGCAGATCGCGGTCGTCTCGGACGCGGCGACGCCGAGAGGCCAGCTCACGCTCGAGATCGGCGCCGGCCGCGTCGTGCGCTCGCTCGGCCATGAGCTGTCCCAGCTGCGGCGCCATCTGCTTGCAGGAGGCGGAGCGTGATGCGGCTCGCGCGTTTCAAGGAGCGCTTTCCCGCGCGCCCCGCGCTGCGCCGCGAAGGGCGGATCCGCGGCCTCGTCGGCATGACGCTCGAAGCGGAGGGGCTGCCGGGCGAGATTGGCGAGCTCTGCCTCGTGCAAGGGGCGCACGGCGACGTCCCGGTCGAGATCGTCGGCTTTCGCGGTGAGCGGACGACGCTGCTTCCGCTCGAGCGGCTCGACGGGATCGCCGACGGCGCGCGCGTGACCGCGACGGGCGAGCCGCTCACAGCTCCGGTCGGCGACGCGCTGCTCGGCCGCGTGCTCGATGGCCTCGGCCGGCCGACCGACGGCCGAGGCGACCTCACCGAAGTCGGCCGCCGGCCGCTGCGCGCACCGCCACCCGAAGCGATGACGCGCCCCCCCATCGCGCGTCGCTTCGAGACCGGAGTGCGCGCGATCGATCTCTTGAACACGCTCGGCGACGGGCAACGCGTCGGCATCTTCTCGGGCTCGGGCGTCGGCAAGACGACGCTCCTCGGGAAGATCCTGCGCGAGGCGAAAGTCGACGTGACGGTGCTCGCGCTGATCGGCGAGCGCGGCCGCGAGGTGCGCGACTTCGTCGACCAACAGCTCGGGACGCACGGTCTCGCACGCGCGGTCGTCGTCGCGTCGACCTCGGATCACCCCGCGCTCCAGCGCATGAAGGGCGCTCACCTCGCCGCCACCATCGCCGAGCACTTCCGCGACCAGGGCCAGCGCGTCCTCTTCGTCATGGACAGCGCGACCCGCTACGCGATGGCGCTGCGCGAGGCGGGCCTCGCTGCCGGCGAACCGCCGACCACGCGCGGCTACCCGCCCTCGCTCTTCTCCGAGCTGCCGCGTCTGGTCGAACGGTTCGGCACGAGCGCGAAGGGCTCGATCACGGCGCTCCTCACCGTGCTGGTCGAGGGCGACGACCTGAACGACCCGGTCGCCGACTGCCTGCGCGGGCTGCTCGACGGCCACCTCGTCCTTTCGCGAGGCCTGTCGGAGCGCGGTCACTACCCGGCGATCGACCCGCTGAAGAGCCTCTCGCGATTGATGGACCAGGTGGTCTCGCCCCGCCATCTCGCGGCAGCGCAACGGCTGCGACAGTGGCTCGCCCTCCACGAGGACCATCGCGACCTGATCGAGATCGGCGCCTACCGGCGCGGCAGCGAGCCGCTGCTCGATCGGGTGCTGGAGAAGCTGCCGTTGATCCACGCGCTGCTGAAGCAGGCGCCGGCTGAACGCACGCCGTTCGAAGCGGCGCTCGGCGCGCTGGTGGCGCTCGCCGAGGTGCCGGCTGAGAGCGGAGCCGTGGCGTGAGTGGCGACGGACGCGGGCGCGACGCGAGTCGCGGGCTGCTCGCCTGGCGCGGTCTCATCGAGGCGCAGACGAAGGAGCGGCAGCGGGCGCTCGCGCGCGCGCGTCAGTTGGCGGCGCGTTGCGAGCAGATCGAGGCGCTGCTCCTCGGCGAACGGGAGCGGCGCGATGGCGCGGAGTGCACGCGGCGCGGCCGCGGCGAGCTGCCCGACTTCGCGAGCGAGCGGCTCGACGCGCTGCTCGAACGCGCCATCGAGGGGGCGCACACGAAGCTCGCGACGGCACACGACGCCGACGAACGGGCGCACGCGAAGTTGCGCGAATCGTGGCAGCAGACGACCGCGCTCGACCGGCTGCTCGAACGACGCGCCGCGCGGGCACGCGACGAGACGCAGCGAGCGGCACAGGAAGAACTCGACGAGATCGCTCAGCGGCGCGCTCGCGTGGCCGCCGAGGCGGCCGAGGCGGCGGTCGCACCCATGGAGAACTTGCGATGAAGAGGTACATGCCGTGGCTGCGCCTGGGGCTCTTCTGCCTCGCGCTTTTCGGGATCTCCGCGGCGGCGATGCTGCTGAAGCAGGGGCGCCTCCTGAAGGATCAGCACGAGCAACAGGCGGGCGGCGGCTCGGTGGAAGACGGTGCGTCGGCGACGGCGGCGCTCATGGGTGGTCACTCCGTTCCCGGCAGTGAGGCGGCTGCGAGTGACCCCGCCCATCGGGCGGCCGGGACGGAGGAGGCGTTGCGCGATCGCTCGCTCGCCAAGGGACGCGCGCTGTTCGACCTGCCGGAGCCGATCTCGATCGCCGACGCCAGCGATCTGCTGAACGAGCTCAAGCGCCAGAAGACGGAGAACGAGGCGCGCAAGGCGACGCTCGACCAGAAGGAGAAGGAGCTGGCCGCGATCGAGCGCGAGATCGAGC
>CAYRQC010000694.1:0-3982 GCA_964426265.1 uncultured Phycisphaerales bacterium
AACTGTTTCAGCGAGCCGCCGTGGTCGACCAACCAGTCGGCGAGCCAGTCGAGCAACTGCGGGTGGCTCGGTAGCGATCCCATGTGGCCGAAGTCGTTCGGCGTATCGACGATCGCGTTGCCGAAATGCCACTGCCAGACGCGGTTGACGATCGAGCGCCAGGTGAGCGGGTGACGTCGATCGGTGATCCAGAGCGCGAGCGCGGCGCGGCACGCCGACTCGTCGGCGGCAGCGGGCAGGTCGAAGCGCGCGGGCAGCTCGGCGACGCAACGCAGCGCGCCAGGCTGGACGAGTGCGAGCGGGCTATTCACATCACCGCGCGCGAGGAGGTGGATCGGACGCGGCTTCGCGGATGGCGTGAAGGTGCCTTCGGGAGTGAAGCGCGAGGTCGCGGTGTAGACGCGACTCGGTGGCGGCAACGCGGCGAGCGCGGCGTCGAGCTCCGCGCGTTCGCGGATGCGCGCGAGCCAGGCGGTGGTGGTGCCACCGCCATCCTCGACCGCGCCGTAGAAGGTCCCGCCGTCGGTGACGTTCACGAGCCCCCAACGCGGCAGTGCCTCGATCGAATCGGAGGCGCGCGCAGGCTTGCCGTGCGCGACGTTGACGCCCCTGGCGAGGCAGATCAACTCGCCGAGTGCAAAGGCGTAGTCACCGGTGCGCTGCCACAGCTTGGTTGCGATCACACGGACGAAACGCGCGGGGAGCGCGAGGGTGCCGCCGGCGCCGCTCAGGCCGATCTCGACCGGTTGATCTCCCGGATTGGCGAAGTCCGCCGCCGAGCGATCGAGAACGACGCGCGGCTGCTTGAACTCCGGCTCGTCGGCGACCTCGACGCGAAAGCGAACCGGGAAGCCAAAGCCCGGCCCCGGCCAACCGCCATACGACTCGTGCGCCGGGACCAGGAAGAGGCGCTCGAGCGCGACCGCCTCGCCGAGATCCACCTGCACCCATTGCAGCGCATCGATCGCGTCCGCCGCCGGGAGGATCGCGCCGTGCCAACCGAGGCGGTCGCGCTGCGAAGAGCCATCCGCGGCGAGCGTCTCCTTCGCGAGCGCGATCTGACGCTCCTCGCTCGCCGCGCGCGCACGGACGAGCTCGGCGCGCCGCGCAGCGACGACCGGATCGCGATCGAACTGCCGCTCGGCACGCTCGACGCCCGCGAAGACGGCCTGCAGCGAGTAGTAGTCCTCCTGCGGGATCGCGTCGAACTTGTGGTCGTGGCAGCGCGCGCAGTGGACGGTCGTGCTGGTGAAGGTCGAGAGGGCGCTCATCACCATGTCGTCGCGGTCGAGGTTGCGCGTGATCTCCTTGTCGACGGTGCCCTCGCGCAGCTCGACATGGCCGACGAAGTCCCACGGACCGGCGGCGATGAAGCCGGTCGCGACCAGCGCGTCGGCATCGCCGGGGAAGAGCGCGTCACCGGCGAGCTGCTCCTGCACGAAGCGCGCATAGGGCTGGTCGGCGTTGAACGCGGCAATCACCCAATCGCGATAGGGCCATGCGTTCGGCCGCAGCTTGTCCTTGTCGTAGCCGTGCGTCTCGCCGAAGTGGACGAGGTCGAGCCAGTGGCGCGCGAACCGTTCGCCCATGCGCGGCGACGCGAGGAGGCGATCGACGAGCTGCTCGTAGGCGTCGGCCGCGGGACTTGCAACAAACGCGGCGACCTCTTCCGGCGACGGTGGCAGGCCGGTGAGGTCGTACGTCACGCGGCGGATCAACGTACGGCGATCGGCCTCGGGCGTGGGCGCGAGCCCGACTTCGTGCAGCCTCGCGCGAACGAAGGCGTCGACCTCATTGCGCGACGGCGCGATGCCGCGAGCCGACAAGGTGTCGAGCTTCGTCGTCTCCGGCACCAGCGGTCGGACGATCGGCTTCAGCGACCACCAATCGCGGCGGCGCTCGAACTGGACATCGGCCGAACGATCGCGCAGCGTACGCCCCGCCGGCCATGCTGCACCTTCGGCGATCCACGTACGTAACGACGCGACCTCGTCGTCGGATAGCGGCGTGCGGCCCTTCGGCATGCGTGGCTTCGCGTCGCCGACTCGATTCACGAATTCGAGCAACACGCTCGCCGCCGGCTCGCCCGGCACGATCGCCGCGTCGCCCGACTTCCCGCCCCGCAACGCCGCCTCGTGGGTCGCGAGCAAGAAGCCCCCCTTCGCATGCCCCTCGTCATGGCATTCGAGGCAGTGCCGTTCGAGCAGTGGTGCGACGTCGCGCTCGAAGTCGATCGTCTGGATTGCGATCAGCAACAGTTGGTACGGCGGAAGGATTGCCACGGAGATCAGTCCGGATCACCCGAGAGGACGAAGCCGGCCCAGCTGCGGTAGGCGAGCGTGCGGTCGGATCGCAGGTCGCGTTTGGCGCGAGCGAGGGCTTCGAGCGTCCGGTGCGGCGCGGTCGGCGGGAGCGTCGGATCGTTCCACCAGTGGTAGTAGAAGCGGCTGAAGAGCAGCGGCGCGACCGCGTCATCGACACGCCAGAGCGCAGTGATGGCGGTGCGGACGCCGGCGGCGCGCAAGGCGGTTTGTAGCGAGGCGATCCCCTGCCCTCCTTGCTCCAAGCCGGCCGCACCATGGCACGCGGAGACGACCGCGAGCTCGCAACGGCCGAGGTCGAGCGCCGCCGGCTCGATCCCGGTCAGGATCGAATCGCGCCGCTCCTCGATCGTGGTCGCCGTGTTGGCGCCGGCGAACGCGAGACCGCACAGCGAAAGCGGCGCGTAGCCAAGCACCGACCGATCGGCGAGGCTCGCGCGCTGGACGTCGATCCCGCGCAGCTGTGGCAAGTAGTAACCATGGGTCGCGAGGTGCAGGATCTCCACGTCCCCGGCGTGTCTGAGGAACGATGCCTTCGTGGCACCGCTCTCCTTCAACAGGATCGGATCGCGGAAGGCTCCTGACGCGGCACCCGACCCTACCAACGAGTTCAAGGCATGCACTACAGCCGCGATCTCGTCGCCGGCGTGAGTGAGCCGTGGAAAGAGCAACGTGGGCATCCGAGTTGGATCGCCGATCGCCGAGTGATCGTCCCGATCGAACGGGGGGACGCGTGCGTCGTATTCGACATCACCGATCGCCAAGAGCTGCGGCGCAGCGCTGCGCGGCGCGCCGTGCCGTTGCAGCAGCGCAAACGCCGGCTCGTACGCGATGAGCACTCGATCCCCGACGAGCCGAGCACCTGTTCGTGCGCCGCCACTCACACCGCTACTTGCACCATCCTTTGCACCACTCCCTGCATCCTCCAGCGGCAGATTCTCGATCGGCAGCAGATGGAGATCGTCATCGAGGCTGACCCGCAGGACGCGTGCGCCGTCGGCGGCCGCGAGCAGCGGAGTGACGATCCAGCCGGAGAGCTGTGCGCCGAGCCTCTCGAACGGCGACGGCCCGACCGGCGGCAAACTCTGCGCCCCACGCGCCGCCTCCTCGTCGATCGCGGCGCGCCAGCCGCGAATGGCGGCACGGATCTCACCCATGCCCGGCTCGAAGTCGACGCGGATGATCCGGCCGTCCGCACGCAACACGAAGGCGACCAGCGCCTCCTCAGGTGGCGTGGCAAGGTGGCGATCGTCGCCTTCGATCCGTTGCCGCTCGTAGACGCGAAACGAGACCGCCGCTTCATCCGGTGCGAGCGCGCTCGCAGCGTGCTCGACGATGCCGGTGAGCGTGAGGCCGCCGCGCGTCGCCACCGCTGCGGCGAGCTGGCGCGCCAGGTCGGCCCGCTCGTGAAGGAGATGTTGGAGATCAGCTCCGGCAGACGCGGTGACGGCCTGTCCACCATCATCGCCCTCGAGCCGCCAGCCCTCTGCGACTGCCGCGCCGATCTTGGCATTCAGCACCGTCAATCGTCGGTACGGCTCGGCGAGCACCGGATCGCGCTCGCAACGCGGCAGCTCGCGCTCGACAACGATCGGAAAGGCGCGCACGCGCTCGATCAGCTCGAAGGTCCGTCGTTCGATCGACGTGGCCTCGGACGCGCG
>CAYRQC010000695.1:0-4063 GCA_964426265.1 uncultured Phycisphaerales bacterium
GTAGGCGCCGGTCGGATCGGCGACGTCATCGGCGTACTGGCCGCCGACGGCACAGTTACCGATCAACAACGCCGGATCGAGCGTCGCGTCGCCGGCCACGCTCTCCATGAAGCTCCCGAAGATCTGCGCGGTGAATGAGAAGCCGATCGAGACCATGCCGACGCGGCCGTCGGACGCCTTCGTGCCGTCGGGCGCGAGCGGCTCGATGCGCCGGCCGATGTTGAGCCCGGAGCGCGCGTGGTCGTCGGGGCAGACGTTGACGCCGCCGGGATAGAGACCGCCCTCGAAGCCTTGGTAGGTGTGGTATCGCTGGTCGTCGAGTGGCCGCACGCCGATCGAGGTGTTGTCGCAGTTCTGCGCTGCGGCACTTCCGCCGGCAGCGAAGGCGAGCAACGACGTCGCACAGGACACTGCACACCACGTCCAACGCGATCGCGGCGCCAGATGGAGACTCTTCGGCATGGCTTGCAACTCCCAAGCCCCGCCCGAATCTGGATTCGCTGCCGACTGGCGTTTCGGTGCGGTTCCCTGGTACCGGCCCCTCCGAGCGGGGGGTGAGGAGCCGATTTGCCGATCAGTAGCGGAGCAGTCGGCAGTCGCAACCGACCGGCAAGGCGGAACGCGACGGTGGGTCTGCATTCCCACACAGGGTCTGCATTCCCACCCGCCGTGGCATTCCGCGCAATCAACCGGGGACCTTCCAGCGCGATGAGTGCGCGATCGCGCAACACCGTCCGGATTCCAACCGAATCGTCGCCGGAGCGCGCTTCAAGCGTGGCTGAAGATGTCGCGTAAATGACCGCGGCGACGCTCGAGACGCCGGCGATTCTGGATCCGCGTCGCCCGCTACCGTCCCCCGCTTGCCGCGTAGCCGAGCTCCTCCAGCTCCTTGCGCAGCTTCGCGTCGGGCGTGAAGCCGCTGCTCGTCGGCGTCGTGAGGCCTTCCGCGATCCAGGCGGCGAGCTCGCCACGCAACGCGGCGGTGAGGATCGGATGGTCGGAGGCGACATCGGTCGTCTCGAGCGGATCGCTGGTGAGATCGAAGAGGGCGCTCTGCTTGCGACCGAACGGAGCGACGAGCTTCCAGCGCCCGAGCACGATTGCGCGCTGCAGCGGTTGGCCATCGACGTAGCGGGCGGAGAGGCGCAGCGGGCGAGCGGCGCCTGCCTCGTCATCGCGCAGCAGGCCCATCAGGCCCACGAGCGATCGTCCCGGAAGTGTGGGATCGTCCGGATGGTTCGGAGCGTTCACGTTGTTCGCGGCGCTCGCTTCGCCGGCATCGCTGCCGGTGCCCGCGAGCCCGAAGAGTTCGCGAACCGTCGGCACCACGTCCGGCATCCAGACCGGCGTCGTGACCACTCGTCCGCGCGGAAGCGCCGAGCCCGGTGCTGACAGCACCATCGGCACGTGCACCATCTCCTCGTGCACCAGCACGTTGTGGCTGACCGCGCCGTGCTGGCCGAACCCCTCGCCATGGTCGGCGAGAAAGAGGAGTGCCGATTGCTCGCTGCCGCGCGCTGCGAAGAAGAGGCGCGCCGCCTCACCGACCAGCGAATCACCGTACGCCACATGGTTGTCGTAGAGCGCCGCCATCGCCACGACGCGCGGGTCGTCGGCATGCGGGGTGACGCGCGAGAGGCGGCCGAGGAACTCGACCGAGCCGTCGGCCTCGCCTTGCGGCACGCCGAACTTGGCGGCGAACGCGGCCGGCGGTTGATACGGCGCGTGCGGTGGCAGCAGGTGGACATAGATGAAGAGCGGCTGCGCGCGCGGCGCAGCGAGCCACTTTTCCAGCGCCGGCATGAGCAGCGTACGCGCTTCGCCTGGAAACTCCTGCCACTCGTCGAACCCGCGTGAAAGGCCGGTTTCGCGCGTCACGAGCTGGTTCTGGAGGAATGCCGCCGTCGCGTATCCCGCGGCGCGGAACGCCTCGGCGAGCGTCGGCACATCGCTGTCGAGGGTGATGCCGATGTCGCGCACGCCGTGGCGCTCCTGCTCGAGGCCGGTGAAGAGCGTCGTGACCGACGGCACGGTCCACGCCGTCTGCGAGCGCGCCGACGCGAACCGGACCCCTTCGCTCGCCATCGCATCGATGTTCGGGCTGGTGGCGCGCGCGCTTCCGAAGCAGGAGAGGTGATCGGCATGGAGGGCATCGCACGCGACGATGGCGAACGAACGGCCCATCAGGGTGGCCGCGAGTGAGCCGGCGGGCGGCAACGAAGTGGCCTCGTCTCTTACGACGACCCGCTCGATCGACACGTCGGCGGGGGCCTCCGCCGTGATTCGAAGCGCGCGCGTGCCCGTGCCCGGAAGCAACTGGGTGGCCGGCTGGCGCGGCTCGCCGGTCAGCGCAATCTCGACGTTGGTGGCGGCCGCGCCCTCGCTCTCGATCGTCACGCGGAGGGTCCCGGTCCCGCTCGCGAACCAGGCGAGCTGCGCCGGGCCATGCAGCAGCAGTGCGAGCTCCGGCTTGCGCGGGTGGTTGACCGCGATTTCGCGCAACCGCGATTCGGCGGTGGGCGGGCTCTCGGTCGTCGGAAGCGCGGCAGATTGCGTCGAGTTCGGAGCGCTCGCGATCGGCTCGGGCTCCCGTTCGCAACTCGTGAAGAGCAGCGCCACCGCGCACGCACGCGGCCAGCTGCGTAAGCTCCACGCCTCGCTGCGCGCGCTCCTTCTGGTCGGAAGCTCGAGGCTCATGGCACGACCGCTGATCGGCGTCCTCTCCGCGTTCACGCTCGCCACGTCAGTTTCGATGCCGCCATCCGGCACGTCCGATGGCGACGCGATCGACTCCGTGAGTGATGTCGATTTCGTCCGCGACATCGAGCCGATCTTCGCGGAGCGTTGCCTCAAATGCCATGGAGGTGAGAAGGCCAAGAGTGGCTTCCGGCTCGATGCGCGCAAGCGGGCGCAGCGCGGCGGCAACTCGGGCGAGCTGGCGATCGTGCCGGGCCACCCCGAGCAGAGCCGGCTGGTGCAGCTCGTGAGCGGTGCGGTCGACGGCGAGGTGATGCCGCCGGTCGGCGCGCGCCTCACCGACTTGCAGGTCGCGACGCTCACTCGCTGGATCGAGCAGGGAGCGCACTGGCCCGACGCGGCGAGCGGCGATGAACTCGTGCACGACCACTGGTCGTTCGTACCACCCACACTCGCTCCGGTTCCGGCGGTCCTGCGCTCCTGGTGGCCGTCCGGCTCGCTCGATTTCTTCACGCTGCAGAACATGGAGGAGCACGGGCTCGCGCCCTCGCCGCAGGCCGATCGCGCCACGCTGATCCGCCGCCTTTCGCTCGATCTCATCGGTCTGCCGCCGACGCCGGTGCAAGTCGCGGCCTTCGCCGCCGACCGCGCTCCCGACGCCTGGGAGCAGCTCGTCCGTCGCCTCCTCGCCGATCCGCGCTACGGCGAGCGCTGGGCGCGCATGTGGCTCGACCTCGCGCGCTTTGCCGACTCGGCGGGCTACGGCTCCGACCCGCTGCGGCCGTTCCTCTGGCGCTGGCGCGATTGGGTGATCGACGCGTTCAATTCCAATCGACCCTACGACCAGTTCACGATCGAGCAGCTCGCCGGCGATCTGCTCCCGAACGCCACCATCGAGCAGCAGCTCGCCACTACGTTCCATCGCAACACGATGACCAACACCGAAGGCGGCACCGACGACGAGGAGTTCCGCGTCGCCGCCGTGAAGGACCGCGTCGACTCGACGATGGCGATCTGGATGGGGCTGACCTTCGGCTGCGCCAAGTGCCACAGCCACAAGTTCGACCCGATCCCACAGAAGGACTACTACCGCCTCTTCGCCTTCTTCAACCAGACCGAGGACAGCGACCGCGCCGACGAGGAGCCGCGCCTCGCGACCCCGACGCCGGAGCAGGAGCGGCGGCGAGCCGAGCTGCAGGCGCAGATGGCGGAGATCGAGCGGCAGCGCGAAGCGCGTGCGCACGACCTCGCCACGAGCCAGCGCGAGTGGGAGCACGCGGTTGCGCGCGCCGACTCGCGTTGGGTGGTTTTGAAGCCGGCAGCGGTCGTGTCCGCGGGGGGCGCGACGGCGAGCGTCGGGTTCGAC
>CAYRQC010000696.1:0-5695 GCA_964426265.1 uncultured Phycisphaerales bacterium
AAGTATCGCCGGCGCGAGCCGGTCGTCAGTTTTTTGGACATCGTCCATCTCGCCGTCGAGCGACCACGGGTCGCCCGGGAAAGGAGCGGGAGAGGTCCGCGCACGGCGAACGTCCCGCTGCCATGTACACTCCGCTGCAACCTGCACCGGCCGCCACGATCGCGCGCGGCCGACTCGACGGATGATCGATGACTCCGCTTGCACGCCGCCCGCTCCTCCGGTGGATGTTGCGATTCGCCTTCCTGCTGACTGCATGCGAGGGAACGCTGGCATTCGCGGCGTGTGTGCTCGAGCGTTTCGGCGGCCATCAAGACCCGGTCGGCGCGGCGGCCGGGATCGTCTGCATCGGCGATTCCAACACCTTTGGCATCGGCGCTCCCGCCGGCCGCTCGTATCCCGACCAGCTTGCCGAGCTGCTTCGAGCCGTCGGCGATCCACGTCTCGTCACGAACCTCGGAGTCCCCGGCTTCAACACGCGCCGGATCATCGACCGCCTCGAGCAGGCGCTGCCGACGATGCAGCCCGAATGGGTCTGTTTCCTCGGCGGCATCAATGACCACGGCCGCCTCGACTTGGCGAGCACGACCGCGGTCACGCCGCCGCCGCTCTCCGTTCGCATCGTCAAGGCGCTCGACCGGCTGCGCACGGTCCGGGTCGCCAAGGCGGGCTGGCACGTCGCGCGTGGCGATCTCGTTCATGAAGAGATCGGCGGCGCCGACGCGACGCGGCTGCCCACGGCGGCAAGCGTGCCGTACGACCAGTGGGACGCCGCGTACGCGCGCGCGCGCGCGGCTGGCGGCTCCGCGTATTGCGAGTGGCTGCTGCTCTTCTGGCAACGCCTCCTTCCCGACCGCATGCGCCGCGCGTTTGACGATCTGAAGAGCGTGCCCGGTGCAGCGGAGATCTGCTCGACCCTCCGCTACTCGCCGGACGTCATCGAATGGGATCTGCGCTGGGTCGAGGGGCTGGAAGGACGGCCGTTGCCGAGCCGGCCGACATCGGCTCACGACAAGGCGTACGCCGCCTGGATCGATCTCGCGAACCGGATCGCCGCCGGCCGGTTCGACGAGGTGCGGCCGCTGCTCGCCGCCGCCCGGCCGATCAACGACGACCCCTGGGGTCGGGCGTTCCTCGAGATGAGTCGCGCGTGGTTGACGTTCCTCATGCGCGATTGGAGCGGTGCCCGCAAAGAGCTCGCGGCATCGCTGGCGAGCAGTCTCGCCCTCTCCCCTTCGGTCGCGATCAAGGCACAGCTTGGCGCCTTCGCGATCGCGCACCTCCTCGCCGGTGGGCCTGAGGTACGGCTCGCCGAGATCCTGGAGGTGCACGGCGAGGTATGGAAGCAGCAAACAATGTGGGACGACCACCCGTTCGATCGCGAATGGATGGTGGCTGCGGAGCTGATCGACGCCGTCAAGGGCGGGCTGCGGCCGGACGAGTACGAGCGGGTCCTTGCGGGAGCTCGCCGCCGCGTCCCGAAGCCCGTCACGCGCCCGCTGCGCTGGCTCCTCGACCATCGGAACGCGACGGTCGATGAGATTCGCGCCGGGCTCGAGCTCGAGCCATGCCGCTCCTCTTGGCTCGGAGTCCTACAGCCCTTTTTCGAGGGACCCGGCCAGAAGGAGTTTGCCGCGATCACCGCAGTCGATCACGATCGCCTCGAGCGCCTCGCCAAGGAACACGGCTTCCGCGTCCTCGTCCTCACCTACCTTGTCCAAGACTGGCCGTGCCCCAACGAGCGGCTGCGAGAGGTGGCGAAGGAGAAGGGGTACCGGCTCGCCGACGTTCACACGACCATGTCACTCCCCGAACTCTACGCCGACGATCGCAAGACCTGGTTCAGCGCGGACCGCTCGCACCCCAACGAGGCGGGATATGGCTTGATGGCGCACGCCGCGTTCGAGGCCATCCGATCGCAACCGTGAGCGATGCGTCGGATCATTCGCGCTTCGTGGTTGGCGGTTGCGGAGGCTTTGCCACGTTCTCGAAACGCGACGGTTGATTCACCGGTTCCGCGGCAGCGATTACCTCACCGACGGCGCGTGGGATCGCGGCGTGCCCGTCGACTCCGAGTGAGCAGGAAGCCCGTGAAGGACCGCGTGCGCGTGAGCATCACGACGAACTCGCTGCGTTAGCCTTCAAGCCCATGGATGGCAAGAAACTCCGGGAGAAACCCCAGATCCCGATCCACGAGCTCCGCGATTTCTGTGCTCGTCACCGGGTTCGCAGGCTCTACCTCTTCGGGTCCATCCTCACGGACGATTTCAACGACGAACGGATCTGGACGTACGCGACGGTCGACGTCCCGGAGTTTGCGGCATCCCTTTCGCCGCAATGAGGGCGTAGACCCGACCACGCGCCCCTTGTGCGAACGGATCCGGATCCTGCGTGTCTTGCGCGGCGGGATCATGGGCGGCGGATGCTGCCCAGCCGTTCCACCACTGCGCCGGCGGTTGCAAGCCGATCGACCTCGACGGCGGAGAGGCGTAGCGTCGCCATCGGCAGCAGCTCCGCGAGCTGCACTGGCGTGCGGGCGCTCGCGATCAGAGCGACGACGTTGGGACGCGAGCGCAGCCAGGCGAGGGCGATCGCGGCGATCGGCACCTGGTGCGCCTCTGCAAGCTCGTCGAGGAGAGCCAGCACCCGAAGCCCGCGCTCGTCGAGGTATGCGCTCGCTCCCTGCGCGCGCGGAGTCGCGACGGCCGCGCCGCCCGGCCGGTACTTGCCGGTCAGGAAGCCCTGCGCGAGCGCGTAGTAGGGAAGGAAGGCGAGCCGCTCGCGCGTGCAGAGTTTTTCGAGGGCGCCCTCGTAGACGTCGCGCTTCAGCAGGTGGTAGTGGTCCTGCACGACGGCGAACGGCGTGAGCCCGGCGCGCCGCGCGATCGCTTGCGCCTCGGCCAGCCGCGCCGGCGCCCAGTTCGACACGCCGAGCGCGCGCACCTTGCCGGCGCGGACCAGCTCATCGAAGGCGCCGAGTGTCTCCGTGAGCGGCGTCGGCGGATCCTCGCAGTGAGCGTAGTAGAGATCGATCCGGTCGGTGCCGAGCCGCCGCAACGACGCGTCGGCGGCCGCGCGGATCGTCGCGGCACGCAGCCCTTCGAAGCCGCGCGCCTTGCCGACCTTCGTCGCGATCACCACGCGGTTGCGTGCACCCGTTCGTGCCAGCCAGCGCCCGAGAATCGTCTCCGACTCACCGCCCACGTTGCCGGGCGCCCACGCCGAGTAGGCGTCGGCGGTGTCGATGAAGTTGCCGCCCGCGGCGGCGTACGCATCGAGCACGGCGAAGGAACTCGCCTCATCCGCCGTCCAGCCGAAGACGTTTCCGCCGAGGCAGAGCGGATGGACCTCGATCCCCGTCGTTCCAAGACGCTCCATCGGCGCACCTCCTGTCGGTGACGCTTTCTAGCGCTACCTCATCGGACGAACGAGCGGACGGCATCGCCGTCGTCCGCTCCCCGCGCACGAAGTGCTGCACGTGAAGTCGAGAGTCTTCATCGAGCGCGATCTCGTCGAGGCGGCTGCCGTTCCGGATCTACTTGTGGGTCACACCGCTGCGGTTGCGGCCCGAGCTCTGCGCCGCGGCACAGCTCGCGCGCCTCGGTCTCGAACCGCGCGACCGCGGCCCTCGAGAAGCGCCTTCGCCGTTCTCATCTCCCGGATCACCGCCAGTGCCACCCCCCGGCGGCCGGTCAGGGCCGCGTCTCGGCTGAAGCCCGCGTCCGCACCGCCTGCAGCACCTCGCGCGCGAGCGCGACCGCGTGCGCCGCAGTTTCCAAGCTCGGTGCGAACTCGTCTCCTGGATACCGGAATCGCCAGGCGTACTCGGTCAATGGCACTGCGCGAAGAACCAGGTCACGCAAGGACGGGTCGATGGCCACGCACGGCTCGCCGAGCTCGACAAGGCTGTGGGTCTTTCTAAACACCCGGTTGTGGTCAACCAGGAAGGCCTTCATCGCTTTCTCGGCCGCTTGCTGCGCGTGAAAGACCATATGGGCGGTGAGCGGCGGAATCGCCTTCTCCTCGACATCCGCCGCGCGCAGGTCCTCGGAGGCACGCGACAGCCAGGCTCGGACTTCCGCCATCTTCTCGAGGTCAGGCGGCATGGAGTAGCTTGCCCTCGCGGACCACCGTGGCAGGCAACGAGGCGACGACGTGCTTGCGCGCGTCGAAACGCGACCGCGTCCAGATGAGCACATCCGCAGCAGTGCCCGTTCCCCACAGGACTTGGTACGCCCGGCCGCAATCGAGCCGTTCGCGCGAGGCGTCGTCCGGAACGATCAGCACGAGGTCGTAGTCGCTGTCCGGACCGGCATCCCCACGCGCCTTCGAACCGAACAGGTAGACACGTTCGGGATCGTAGGCGCGGACCAGACGACGGAGGATCTCGGCGAGCACGGGATCTGATTGAAGGAGCCCGGCATCGACCGCGTCTGGCGTGGCAGCCAAGGGTTCGCCTCCGGTCCAAGGATCCGCGCAAATCGACCGGACGCACGCTATCGCGCTGAAAAGACCCGCTCAACCCTGGGCGTGCGCCGTCGCGACGGCGAAGAGGCGCCGGCTCCATTCGGTGAGATCGGCAGAATGGGAACCGTTGATCGCGACTGGACCGCGCCGACGGGGGGCCGTGGCGACCGAGGAAACCCGGCCCGCTTCAGCCAAAGCGGTCGAATCGGCCGAAGACTGGACGCGGAGTGGCCGCGGAGTGGGCCAGGTCTGGAGTGCATGGCGTGCAACGGAGTCCGACGTGAGCGCAAACGCCGACGCGATGCCGATGAAGCTCATCCTCGAGGATGGCACCGAGCTCAGCGGGCACTCGTTCGGTGCCGCCGGCGCGGTCGCGGGCGAGGTGGTCTTCAACACGGGGATGACGGGCTACGTCGAGACGCTCACCGATCCTTCGTATCGCGGCCAGATCCTCGTGACGACCTACCCGCTGATCGGCAGCTACGGCGTTCCGCCACCGCGCGCGTCGACGAGCATCGAGCGGCCTTACGAGTCGAGCCAGATCCAGGTCCAAGGACTGGTCGTCCAGAGCTACGTCGACGCGTACAGCCACCATGCCGCCGCGCGCTCGCTTGGCGAGTGGCTTCGCAGCGAAGGGATCACCGCGGTCACCGGCATCGACACGCGCACGCTCACGCGGCGGCTGCGGGAGGCGGGCACGATGCAGGGCTGGCTCTTTCCCGCCGCGATGACACTCGAACAGGCCCGCGCAACGGCGGCCGCAGTCGAGATGCGCGAGGAGGTCTTCCGGCTCGTGGCGCCGCCAGCTCCGGTGCGACATGCAGGGGGCAAGCTCGAGATCCTGCTGGTGGATACCGGCGCCAAGGACAACCTGGTCCGGTCACTGCTCGAGCGCGGCGCGAGCGTGGTGCGCGCGCCCTGGCATGCGAACGTCGTCGATCTTGCGCGTTCTGCGGACGGCATCCTGCTCGGCAACGGGCCGGGCGACCCGAAGGAGCTGCGCCCGTTGATCGAGCAGCTCCGCACGCTGCTCGACACCTTCAAGAAGCCGATCTTCGGCGTCTGTCTCGGCAACCAGCTCCTGGCCCTCGCGGCGGGCGGCGACACCTACAAGCTGCCCTACGGCCATCGCGGCGTGAATCAGCCGGTGCAGGATCTGCTCACGCGTCAGTGCTACGTGACCAGCCAGAACCACGGCTATGCGGTGCGCGACGACTCGCTGCCGGCCACC
>CAYRQC010000697.1:0-5494 GCA_964426265.1 uncultured Phycisphaerales bacterium
GGCGCCGGCCCGCCGCCACCGGACCGCTCCCCTCCACCAGCCCGCACGGGTAGAGCGGCTGTGCCCATCCCGTCGCATCGACCGAGACGAGGTAGATCCAACACTCCGTGCGCGGTCGCACCACGATCTTGAAGTTGTCACCGCCGTCGGGGTTGCTTCCGCCATCTCTCAGCACCACACCATCGCCGACCTGGACGACTTGCACGCTGCCACCGGTCACCTGCTCGTGCAGGACGTCGAACTCGACCTCGAGCGCATCCGGCGTCGCCGCGTCGTCGGTGGCAGTCCCTTCACTCAGGGTGTCCGCCCGCGCCGAGTCCGTCGCCGCTGCATTGCCACCATCGAAGGCGTGACCGGCTCGCGTTCCGGCGACGCCTCGCGACTGGACGCCATCTCCACCGCCCGCCGCTCCCGCAGGCGCGGTGGCACCCTGGAGCGAGGAGAACGCCTGAAACAGCGAGTCCATCGTCTCCTTGTAGTTCGAGTCGTAGTTCTTCGTCGCGACGGAGAGGAGATTGCGCCCGAGGTTCAAGACCGGCCCGATGACCTCGAGCCCCGTGCAGGCGACGATCGCCCCAACGGCCGCCATCGCCAACGAGGAGCCGACGTGAGCGGACCTGCTGGAACTCGGGAAACCGGGATTGCGCATGAGCCATGCCCTCACGGTTGGACCGATCGAAGAAACACTGCGCACCCTCACTTCGCCGCCCGGTAGTTCCATTCCTTCAGCGCGATGCTGTGGGTGAAGCCGAGGACCAGGCTCATCGACTTCTCGCCGCCCTTCGACCAATCGCGTACGCCAGAGCCGCGCATGGCGTCGCCACCGACATAACAGCCGATGCCGAGCACCTCGAAGTCCTTCTTGGCCCGGAATGGGAGATAGATGTCGATGCCACAGCCGGCAGTCTTGGCCCAGTACGGGTTCGCGTGAAGGAAGTCGGTGCTCCCCGCAACGCCGATCGACCAGATGTCGCTGTCTCCGTTGTCCGTCCAGTAGTGCCCCGAACAGAGCGAGCTGAAGACTCCCGCCTTGAACTTTCCGGCCACGCTCTTCGTGACGCTCACCGTCGGACCGACCCCGAGCGTCAACGTGACCTTGGGGTCACCGACCTTGGTGGTCGCGTTGATCGGATAGATCGTGAAGCAGAAGGTGAACGGGACACCGATCGTCAGTGCCTTGTAGTTGCCTTGCAAGCCGACGGTCAGGGAGAGTGAGGTGTAATAGGGACCGCTGCCGATCGGGCGCGCTGCCGTCGCACCGGGAGGCGCCATCTGCACCACGTTCGATGCCGTCTTCATCTCGGTGGTGAGCACGCCGAACGCGCGCAGCTTGGAGAGCAGTTGGTCGATGTCGTCCGACTTGCAGTTGCCGGGATCGAAGAGCGGCACGATCTCCGTGGCATGCATGGACATGCTCTCCACGATCTTGCCGTACTTCAGGATCGTGTCGGCGGGAACCACCTTGTCGACGATCGGACCGATGGTGTCGGCAAGCAGGTCGTCGATCTTCGTCTCCGCGAGGATCGCCTTGAACTGCTTGTCCGCCTCCGCCATCAACGCATCGATGCCGAGCGCCTTCAGCAACCATGGCGGAATCTCCACCACCACCGGATTCTTGTAGGCGAATTGGAGGAGCTCGCCGACGCCATAGAAGAGGAGGTCCTGCTTCCAACCCTCGGCGATCCACTCGCCGGTGTCGGTGCGGCAGGTGTAGACCCCCCGCCTGTCATTCTTGTCGGAGATGTTCGCGGTGAGGAAGAGGCTGCCGATGTACTGCTTGCCGATCGCACCACCCACCTTGTCCCAGTCGTCCTTCCCCTGTGCGAACTCGACCTCGAGATCGGCTTCGCTGCCGGCCCATCGGATCATCCGGGTGTAGCCGGCCTTGTTGTCGCTCTTGCCCCAGGTCAGCTCGGAGTCGGGCTCGATCTTCGCCGGCTTGGTGACGCGGCTGCACTTGTTGACCCCGCAACTGTATTCCGCAACCCATAGATCGGTCGGCGGCTGGAGCGTCCGATTGCGAACGGTGATGTTCTCCTTGCCCAGCTCGCTCGGCAGCTTGCAGACGATGGCGCCCTTCTGGTCAAGGGTCAGCGCGACCCAGTCGACGGGAAGCTCGATTCGCTTGCAATCCGCCTGCGGTTTCCAGTGGGAGTTGAGGATCTCCTTGTTCTGGACCACCCAGCCGTCGGCGCGTGCGGCGACGATGAACCGCTCGGTGTAGCCGACGCCCATGTCCGAGCGCGTGAGCTCCACCATCTGCTGGGCCGGGACCTTCGTCGTGCTGATCTTCGACGCCTTGCCGGAGGGTTTCTTCGCCCACTCCGTCACCCAGAGCATCTCGCTGGTCGTGTTCTCGATCGACACCTTCGTTCCGGCGGCGCTGAGCTTGTCCCAGACACTGGCCCACGCCTCTTCGAGCTTGAACGAGAGGTCGGTCATCCCGCGGTAGACGCCGGCACTGTCCTTGTCGGTGATGTGGACGCGGCCGATGTCGCCGATCTCTTTCTTCGCACCCCAGTTGTCCCACGCGCCTTCCGTGAAGCTCTTGGGCCGCCACTTCGTCTCGGGCTTGCCCGATCCCAGCGGCGGCGGGAGCGTGATGGTCGACACCGACCCGAAGGCATCGCGATCGGTGGACCACATCACCCAGCGCGAGTAGCCCGCTTCCCATTTTTCCTTCGTCCAGGCGTGGCTGTCGCCGACCTCGATCGCGATCGGCTCACTCGTCGTGGCCTTGTTGTTGCCCCGCGTCTGGACTCCGACGGTGTCGAGCTGGTACTCCATCACGTAGATCGTGGTCGGCTTCTTCACCGTGTCGTTGTAGACGGTGATCTCCTCGGCATGGGCGAGGCCCATGCCGGCCACCAGGACCGAAGGCAGCCCCAACGGGGCAAGCGGAACCTCATGTGCGAGTCCTCCATCATTCGTGCGGAATTGCTGCTTGGCGACACGCCCTTCACGTCGTGGAGCTGCGCGTCCACCGAGCGACACGCAAGGCAGAACCGCGATCTGCAAAGATCGTTGCGCCCGCCTGGCGGCCAGCGCCTCTCGCCGGGTGGCAACGCACCGTAGATTCCGCGCTCGCCCCGTCGCGCGGAACGCGCGCCCCCACCCGCGTCCGCCGTCCAACCCATCGATGCGAGGCCGATTGGCCACCGACCGCCAGAATCCGCCGCCCGACCCAGGTGAGGTGACTCGCCTCCTTGCGGACCTCCGCGCCGGTGAGCCGGGCGCCATCGATCGGTTGCTGCCGCTCGTCTATGCCGAGCTCCACGCGCTGGCAGTGCGCCAGATGGGGAGCAATCCCAAGGGGTGGACCCTGCAGCCAACGGCGCTGGTGAACGAGCTCTATCTCCGGCTGGTGGGAACCGAGCAGCGCTTCGCCGACCGTAGCCACTTCGTGGCCGTGGCCGCGACTGCCATGCGTCAGATCCTGGTCGATGCCGCGCGGCGGCGCGAGGCGGCGAAACGGGGCGATGGCTGGCAGCGGGTGACGATCAGCGAGGTCGCCGACGACCCCGGTTCGGAGATCGACGTCCTCGACCTCGAAGCCGCGATCGCGACGATGGAGGTCAGCTACCCGCGACCGGCGCGGATCGCGGAGCTGCGCTTCTTCGGCGGCCTCTCGATCGACGAGGTCGCCACGGCGCTCGATGTCAGCGTCCGCACCGTCCACTACGACTGGCGGTTCGCCCGCGCTTCGCTGCAACGCACGCTGAAGGACGATCGAGCGTAGGCGCGATGGAACGACCCGACCGTGATCGCGCGCGGGAGCTCTTCGTCGAGGCGTGCGACCTCGACGGCGCCGCGCGCACCGCGTTCCTCGATCGCGAGTGCGGTCACGAGCCTGCGCTGCGCGCCGAAGTAGAAGCGCTGCTCGACGCCGATCGAGCGCCTGAGCTCCGCGAGTCGCTGCGCGACGCGAGCCGCTTCCTGCGCGAGGCCGCCGGTGCGCTCGCCCGTCCGCTCGAGCCGGGCCAACGCATCGGCCGCTATCGCATCCTCGGGCTGCTCGGCATCGGCGGGATGGGCGTGGTCTACGAAGCGGAACAGGACGAGCCGCGCCGCCGCGTCGCGATCAAGGTGCTCGCGACCGGCGCGGGCGTGGGCGCCGGCAGCGCCGCGTTCATCGACCGCTTTCGCCGCGAGGCACAGGTGCTCGGCCGGCTGCACCACCCGGGAATCGCGCAGATCTTCGAGGCGGGCACCTTCGATGTGAACGGCGTGCCGCAGCCTTTCATCGCGATGGAAAAGGTCGATGGCGAGCCGCTCACTCTCGCCGCCGATCACCGCCAGCTCGACGCGCGCGCCCGCATCGAGCTCCTCGCGAAGGTCTGTGACGCGGTCGACCATGCCCATTCGATGGGCGTGATCCACCGCGACCTGAAACCGGCGAACCTCCTGGTCGATCGCGCCGGCCAGCCGAAGGTGCTCGACTTCGGCGTCGCGCGCGTGACGGCGAAGGACACGCTGCTCCACACGATGCAGACCGCCGCCGGGCAGCTCATCGGCACGTTGCAGTACATGAGCCCGGAGCAGGTGGCGGGCGATCCCGAGGCAGTCGATCGCCGTTCCGACGTCTACGCGCTCGGCGTCCTCCTCCACGAGCTGCTGACGGGAAAGCCCCCCTACAACCTCGCCAACTGCACGCTTGCCGAAGCGGCGCGCCTCATCCACGACGTCGAGCCGACGCGGATCGGGTCGCTCGACCGCCGGCTTCGCGGCGACCTCGAGACGATCGTCACTCGTGCGTTGACCAAGGAGCGCGTGCGGCGCTATGCGACCGCGGCCGACCTCGCCGCCGATCTGCGCCGCTTCCTGCGCGACGAGCCGATCGTCGCGCGACCACCGACCACGTTCGAGCAGGTGCGCCGCTTCGCGCGACGGAACAAGGGGCTCACCGCGGGCGTGGCCGTGGCGGTGGTCGCGCTCGCCGTCGGGCTCGGTGTCTCGCTCGCCAAGACGCGCGAGGCGCTCCATTCGAAAGCCGACGCGACGCGCGAAGGGAGTCGCTCCGCGCATCTGGCGGCGGCCAGCGCGCTCGCGGCCCATCAACCGGCGATGGCGTGCGAGCTGCTGCTGTCGATCGCGGAGGCAGATCGCAAGTGGGAGTGGCACTACCTCGTCGGGACGTTGGATCAAAGCGTCGCGGTGATCCCCGCCGCAAGCGAGGTCGTCGCCGCGATGATCGATCCCACCGGGCAGGTCGTCTGGATCGCGCGCGACTCAGGCGCGATCGAGCAGTGGCGTGATCCGTTCGCCGCGGCCGAACGCGTCACGCGGTTGCCGGGGCCGATCAAGGCGGCGACCTTCTCGCGCGACGCAGCGCGCCTCGCCGCCGTGCGCGAGCCTGCCGCCGCGACCGTGGAGCCACCAACCCTCGCGCTCTTCGATACCGCGACCGGCGCGACCTTGGCGACCTGCTCCGCGTACCGCGGCCCCGCGAAGCAGCTCTTCACGGATCGCGACGCCAGCCGAATCGCGTGGGTCG
>CAYRQC010000698.1:0-4716 GCA_964426265.1 uncultured Phycisphaerales bacterium
CGGCCATCCGCGCCGTGCCGGGGGAGGGAGTCGCAAGAGGGGCCACCTGCGCCACTGCGGCGCCGCGCAACAACGGCATCGCGAGGAGCGCAGCGGCGACCAGGTACCGGCGCGCAGAGTCCATACGCGCGAAGATTACTCGCGATCCGCGACGACCTGTCGAGTGCACAGCGTTGGGCGAGCGGAGACTGGCGCGCTCAGCTCCCGATGATGAACTGGAGCCCGTTCGACAGTGCGATCTTCTTGGGCGCTCCGTGGTCGACGACGAGATCCTGCAAGTAGTAGGTGTCACCGACGAGTGATGGGTCGTCCGGCAGAGTGTCGTAGTCGAGTGCAGTCCCGTTGCCGGCACCGGATCCGCCAAATGCGAGCGGCAGGAGTCCCCACGGCTGCGCGAGGTCGACCAGCACCGTCCCACCCCACAGCGAAAAGGAGCCCTCTGCGATCCCGAAGAGGGTGAAGCCGATGGTGCCGCCGAGCGCGAAGCGGTGCTCGAGGCCGACACAACCGCCGATGGTCGGCGAGAGGACCCCGCGCAGATCGGGCACGAATCCGCCGGTGCCGGCGAGCCCGCTGCCGTACTTGATGCAGCGGCCGGTGCTGTACGGGAAGTCCTTCGGGATCGAGATGCCCTCGAAGGTGCCGAACGCCGGCTCCTGGTAGAGCACCGTGGTCGTCCCGTCGAGTGCAATCTCGCAGAGCGCGCTGGTGCCGAAGGTGGTGGTGAGGATCGTCCCTTCCTTGGTGACGCGGATGTCGTTCGGCTCCATCAGGATCGGATCGGCGCTGAGGACGACGACCGAGCCATCCTCGACCCGCACGCGGACGATCTGGTTGCCGCCGAAGTCGGCGACGAAGAGGTTCCCGCTGCCGTCGGCGTGGATCGCGGCGCACTCGTCCATCACGCCACCGCCATCGGTGACCAGCGTCGCGGCACCGGTCACCGGATCGAGCTTCCAGATGTCGCCGTCCTCGTACTGGCCGAGGTAGAGCTCTCCATCAGGGCCGAACGAGATGCCTGAAGGCGTCTCCATCCACGGATGCGAGCTGACGTCGAAGCGGACGGTCTGCACTCCCGCGGCGTCGATGGTGAGGACTTTGTTGTTGCCAAGGCTCGCGATCCACAGCTCATTGCTGGGGGAGACCTGCACGGTGATCGGCTCGTCGAGCCAGCCGCCGGAGCTCAGCAGCGTCGCGTTGCCGGCCGGGTCGATCGACCAGATCTCGTCGAACTCGAAGTCGGGGACGATGTAGTTGCCGTTCCACCACTGTCCGTAGTAGGGCGTGATCGGCGGAAAGCCGACGAAACGGAGCTTGCCGCTTTCGCGCTTGATCCGGAACACGCCGGCGCCGCTGCTGACCCAATAGTCGGCCTCCTGCGCGGAGGCCGGCGAAAGCAGCGCCGCGAACGCGAGCACGTGCAGCAACCACGGCATCGCTCGTCTCCTTCTTTTGGGGGCAACGGGCTCGGACGTGGGGGCACTGCATAGCGCCTCCGGTGGCGGCGACAACCGCCGGCGCGGCGCTGCTACGATGCCGCGCCCCGTTCCGCGGAAGGAGCTCCTCCGATGCGCACGATCAAGGGTCCGGCGATCTTCCTGGCGCAGTACATGGGCGATCAGGCGCCGTTCAACGCGCTCGACACCATCACCGACTGGGCGGCGAGCCTCGGCTACGTCGGCATCCAGGTGCCGACCTGGGATGGCCGCACGATCGACCTCGCGAAGGCGGCGAAGTCGAAGGCGTACTGCGACGACTACCTCGGGAAGCTGAAGGCGAAGGGGCTCGCCGTCACCGAGCTCTCGACCCATCTGCAAGGCCAGTTGGTCGCCGTCCATCCCGCCTACGACGAGCTGTTCGACGGCTTCGCCGACCCGAGCGTGCGCGGCAACCCGAAGGCGCGGACCAAATGGGCGGTGGAGCAAGTGAAGCTCTGCCTCAAGGCGAGCCAGAACCTCGGCCTCAGCGCGATGGCCACCTTCAGCGGCGCCCTCGTCTGGCCCTATCTCTATCCGTGGCCGCAGCGACCGGCGGGTCTTGTCGAAGAGGCGTTCAAGGAGCTGGCACGTCGTTGGAAGCCGCTCCTCGACTACGCGAATGATTGTGGCATCGACTGCGCGTTCGAAGTCCACCCGGGCGAAGATCTCTTCGATGGCGCAACCGTCGAACGGTTCCTTGCCGAGGTCGGCGGCCATCCGCGTGCGCAGCTCCTCTACGACCCGAGCCACTTCGTGCTGCAGCAGCTCGACTACCTGGCGTACCTCGATCACTTCCACGACCGCATCAAGGTCTTCCACGTCAAGGACGCCGAGTTCCGACCGAACGGCAAGTGTGGTGTCTACGGCGGCTACCTCGGCTGGGCCGATCGCGCCGGCCGCTTCCGTTCGCTCGGCGACGGTCAGATCGACTTCACCGGCATTTTCAGCAAGCTCGCGCAATACGACTATCCGGGCTGGGCGGTCGTCGAGTGGGAGTGCGCGCTGAAGGACAACGTCCAGGGCGCCAAGGAAGGGGCCCTCTTCGTGAAGAGCAAGATCATCGAGACCGCCAAGAAGAGCTTCGACGACTTCGCCGCATCGGGGATCGACGCGAAGAAGAACCGGCGGGTGCTCGGGATCGGGTGAGGAGCTGGGGAACGCCGAGGAAAGAGGCGGCGGGCGAAGTCGCAGCGGCTCCGCTGTGCCGGGCTACCATTCCGCATCATGGAACGTGATCGCGTCGAGCCCGTCATTCGCGAGGTGGTTGCGGCGAGCCCGCGGCCGATCGCGGCGGCCTGGCTCTTCGGCAGTATCGCGCGCGGCACCGAGCGTGCGGACAGCGATGTCGACGTCGCGCTGCTCTATTCCGAGCCGCCCAAGGGGATCCTGGCCGACCTGCCCGCCGAGCTCGAGAGCGAGCTGACGACGCGTCTCGGCCGCGAGGTGCAAGTCGTCGTGATGAACCGTGCACCTGCGGAGCTCGCGATGAGCGTGCTCAACGAGGACCGGCTCCTCTTCGAGCGTGACGCGGCGTGCCGGGTCGAATGGGAGATCCGCGTCCGCAACGAGTACTGGGACCTCGCGCCACTCCTCGCGATCTACCGCCGGGCCGGCGAGATGGCGCCATGACGAGCCCTGACAGCCTCCGTCGCCGGCTCGACGTCCTCGAAGCCTCCGTCGGCGAGCTGCGGCGATTGGCGAGGCCCGAGTTGCTCGGGACCGACCTGCGCGAGCGCCGCTTCGTCGAGCACACGCTCCAGATCGCGATCCAGGCGGCGATCGATGCCGCAGCTCACGTCGTGGCGTCGGAGCGCTTCGGCTCGCCCAAGAGCGCGTACGAGTCGTTCGAGCTACTCGCGCGCAATGGCTGCATCAGCAATGAACTGCTGGAGGTCATGCGGCAAGCCGTCGGCTTCCGCAACGTTTTGGTACACGGCTACACCGATGTCGACCTGCGGGTGATCGTCCACCTCCTCGACCATCAGCTCGACGACCTGCTCGGCTTTGCGCGATCGCTGCGGGCGCGGCTGCGTAGGTGAGTGTCCGGTCGCGCGCGCCGGTCAACGACGACGGAGAACACTGCGATGGTCAGCGGCAAGCTTCGCATGGGCATGGTCGGCGGCGGTCCCGGCGCATTCATCGGCGCGGTGCACCGCCTCTGCCTCGCGATGGATGGACAGTTCCATCTGGTGGCGGGCGCCTTCTCGAGCGACGCGGCGAAGAGCCGCCAGATCGGTGCCGAGCTCGGCCTCGATCCGAAGCGCGTCTACGGCACCTGGGACGAGCTGCTCGACGGCGAAGCGAAGCTTCCGGCCGATCAGCGCATCCACGCGGTCTCGATCGTCACCCCGAACCACGTGCACTTCGGGCCGGCGAAGGCGGCACTCGAGCGCGGCTTCCACGTCGTCTGTGACAAGCCGCTCACCATCACGGTGGAGGAGGCGGAGCAGCTCGAACGGTTGGTCGCGAAGAGCGGGCTCCAGCTCTGTGTGACCCACAACTACACCGGCTACCCGATGGTCCGCGAGGCGCGCAACCTCGTGCAGTCGGGGCAGCTCGGGGAGATTCGCAAGGTCTACGTCGAATACCTGCAAGGGTGGCTGAGCGACAAGCTGGAAGCGACCGGCCAGAAGCAGGCGGCGTGGCGCACCGATCCGGCGAAGTCGGGGCCGTGCGGCGCGATGGGAGACATCGGCACGCACGCGGCCAACCTCGTGGAGCACGTGACCGGTTCGCGCATCGAATCGCTCTATGCGACGCTGAAGACGTGGGTGGACGGGCGGGCGCTCGACGATGACGGGATGGTCCTCTTCAAGCTGAAGCATGGCGCGACCGGCACGCTCGCGGCGTCCCAGGTTTGTGTTGGTCGCGAGAACGCGCTGATGATTCGCGTCTTCGGCACGAAGGGCGGCCTGGCGTGGGAGCAGGAGCGGCCGAACGACCTCACGGTCTACTGGAAGGAGCGCGCTCCCGAACTACGCCGCCCCGGCAACGGTTGGGTGAACGACGAGGCGAAGACGCTGCAGCGCCTGCCACCTGGCCATCCCGAGGGCTACCTCGAGGCGTTCGCCAACCTCTACCAGTCGTTCGCGCGCGCCATCCGTGGCGTGGACCGCGGCACGAAAGAGATCGAGTCGCCATTCCCGACGGTGGGCGACGGCCTCTCCGGCATGCGCTTCCTGCGCGCCTGCGTGAAGAGCTCGCAGGAGCACGATTGGGTCACGCTGTAGCGACTCTC
>CAYRQC010000699.1:0-3880 GCA_964426265.1 uncultured Phycisphaerales bacterium
CGGGCAACGCCGGCAACGGTGCGCCCGTCTTCTTCCCGGCGGCCTACCCCGAAGCGATCGCAGTTGCGGCCGCCGACCGGAACGGCGCCATCACGGACTACTCCAACACCGGACCGGAGATCGACATCACCTGCTCGGGCAGCTCCTCCACCATCGTGCTCCCGGACGACGGCGTCTGGTCGACCGTCGGCTTCGGTGGCTCGGGCGGCTCGCTGCAACGGCTGGCCGGCACGTCGATGGCCTGCGCCCACGCGAGCGGCATCGTTGGCCTGATGGTCTCGGTCTTCCCCGGCCTGACCCAAGATGAGGTGCGGTCGATCCTCACCTCGACGGCACTGGACATCGCGCCCTCCGGATTCGACAACTTCTCGGGCGCCGGGCTGGTCGACGCCGCAGCGGCCGTCGATTTCACGCCGCCGGTCCTCGCCATCGACGCGAGCGAGCTCGATTTCGGCGAGACCGGAACCAACCTGATCGTGCAGGGGCAGAACTTGGGCGGTGCCGCCCTGCAGATCAACTCGATCGTGCCGACCAGCACCAAGGTGCCGTCCGGTGCCGCCGCGACCACCGCCTGGCTCACCGCCACTCCGTTCGCCGACGGCCAGACCGTGCAACTGACCGCGAATCGCAGCGGGCTCGCGGTCGGCGGCTACCAGATCCGGGTCGACATCGACTCGAACGGCGGCGCCGATTCGTTGCTGATCGACCTCGGCACCAGCGGTGCACCCGTCACGAATGTCGGCGAGGTGCTGATCGAGATCGTCGCCGAGGACGACACGACCGTCGTGCAGCGGATCCGGGCGAACGCCGCGAATGGCTACGCCTGGTCGGCGAGCGGCCTCGCGAAGGGCCGCTACTTCCTCTACTGCGGCGTCGACAGCAACGGCAACGGCGTGCTCGACAATCCCGGAGAGCGCGACGGGGCCTACCCCGACGTGGCGACCAACAGCGCAAGCAAGGTGCTGCTCGACGTGAGGGAGATCTCGAACCTGCAACTCGACCTGCGGTTGGAATGAACGCGGCGCCCGCGCGCGCTTCGTCTGGCTCGGTCCGCGATTCCTGCTCAGGCTCTCACCCCTTCAGCGCCTGCTCCACCAGCTGCTTCAAGTTGGCGTCGTCTTCGTCGATGCCGAGCACCGTCAGCCGCTCGGCCCACTTCTTCGCGCCGGGCCGGTCGTTCAGATTGCGCAAGCACCACAACGTCGCGCTGGCGTAGAGCTGCTTGGCGATCGCGGCATCCTTGATCGGGCCGAGCGCGACCAGCTCCTCGATCGACTTCAAGGCGAAGACGAGCTGCTCTTTGGCGTTGATCATGGAGATATCGGCTTGGACGACGCGCTCGAGCATCCCCGCCTCGTTCTTTGGATCGAACAACCGCACCGCGGTCTTCACCTGATCATCGATGACCTTCGCGGCGAGCAGCGCCCGCGTCGCCGCCAGCTTGCGGCCCTGCTGGTTGTCGGGATCGACCCCGTAGGCGCCCTTCACGATCCCGCTGAGGCGCGCGGCAATCGGCGAGCCGGGGTCCAGCGCTTGGAGCTGCACGATCGCCTCGTCGAGGAGCTTGAAGCCATCCGGTTGCGTGGCCGCCTCCATGCGAGCCACCAGCTCCTTGGCCGCCGCGAGCGCCTTCCTGCCGTTGACTCGCAACGCCTCCACATGGGTCGCGTACTTCGCGGCACCGCCCGCCTCGTAGCCGAGCAGGCCGTAGGCCTCGCCATCCGCCGTCATGAGCACGACCGCCGGGAGACCCTGGACCTTGTAGAGCTGCGCCAGCTCGGCGTTGCGCTTCTTGTTGGGCACCGCCGACAGCGCGGGCTCCTTGCGCGGATAGTCGAGCGCGACCAGCACGAAGCTCGCAGAAGCCGCTGCAGCGAACTCCTCGTGCTTGAAGACCTCCTCATGGAGCTTCATGCACAGAGGGCGCCAATCGGAGCCGGTGAACTCGACCAGCAGGTCCTTGCCCTGCTCCTTGGCGAGCTTGGAGGCGACATCCCAATCGGCTTGCCACGCTTCACCGGCGCCACCGACGGGCGCGACCAGAGAAACGGCGAACAGCAGGTGAGTCAGCAGCACGGAATGGTCCTTTCATCTCGAGCGTGGCGATCCGACAGCCACTCCGAACAACCCGGGCCGGGATCTTCGTTCCTCGCGATCGGAACGGCAAGTTCGGGGATGGCTGCCGACATGAGCCGGATCGGCCGCCACTCCCGGTGATGATCGGCGTAACGCGCTACCCTCCTGATCCGCACCTGAATTGCCCGAGCCACGGACCGGCGCGGCGCGATCGCCCCCCGGCGCTCGCGGACGGCGTGGCTCGCTCGTACGCTCTGTCGCGATCCGCGGCCGCGAGCCCTTGCCGAGCTCACGGCGCGACCGCGACGGAGCTCTTGCTTGTTCGCTCCCGGTCTGCTGATTGCCGCGTGCTGCGCAGGTGCGAGCGACCCATGGCGCGCCTGGCCGCTGGTGCCCGAGCATCCTGAGTCGCTGCCGCTCGCCGAGATCACGCCACGTCGCTACCGCGCGCTCTTCGACGTCGAGCTCACGGTCGAGGCGAGCGTCGGCGGCGAAGACGCCGAAGGCCGAAAGCCGAGTCTCAGGCTCGAGATCGTCGATCCGGCGGGCTTCCGACTTGCAGGCGGACCTGAGTGCACCGGGAGCGGAACGGTGATGCTGACGACCACGCTCCGCGCCGGGTCGATCGTGCTGTTGCAGGTGAGCGCCGCCGATCCCGCGACCGCGGCGCAGCTTGGCGACGTGACGCTCAAGACGAGCGAGTCGCCCCCATTCGCGCTCGGCGTGCGCGAGCTCTGCGTGCGCCGGGGCTGGATCACCGCGGCGGAGCTGCCGGCCCCTGACGAGCAAGGCGGTGCGCAACACGGCGCGCCCCTCGAGGAGCCGTTCGATGACGACGCCACCGAGACTCTGCTGCGCACGGGGCTCGCTGCCTCGGCGGACGACGACCTCGCCGCGGCGGACGTGTCCCTCCATGAAGTGATCCGCCGCTCACTGCATGGCGGTTCGCACGCCGACCACAATCTGGTCCTCGGAATCGTCGGGTGGGTCATCGCAGAGCGCCGCCTCTCCTGGGCCGCTGACATGTTGGAACAGCTCGAGGACGGCGCCGCGCTCTGCGAGCGCCTCTTCGGACCGGGTCACGTCAACACGCTGCGAATGCGCTTCCTGCTCGCCAAGGAGCTCGCCGTCACCACGGACTACGAGGGATCCCTCGCGCTGTTCGACGCGACCCTCGCCAACGCGAGTCGCGCCCTGCCGGCTGATCACCCGTTGTTCGCTGCGGCGCGGCTCGACCTGGCCACCACGCTCTTGCGATCGGGCGATCCGCGGCGGGCGCGTGCGATCGCCGAGCCGCTCTGCAGCGAGATCACGGCCAACGCGCCGTCTGGTTCGGAGATCGTGCTGAAGGCCCGCTTCACGCTGGTCGAAGTGCTTGCCACGCTGGGCGACGTGGCGGGAGCACGCGCGCTACAGGAGCTGCAGGTCGCGGAGATCGAGCGCTTTCACCCCGACTACCCCGAGGTGGTCTCCGAACGCTTGCGCCTCGCGCGCTTGATCGCGACGAGTGGTGAGCTGCCGCATGCACACGAGATCCAGCAGTCGGTGCTCGACGATCTGCGCAAGGCCGGACCGGGCGCGCAACGCCGGCTCGGCGAAGTGCTCACCGACCTGGCGCGGACGCTCCACGCCGAGGGCGATCATGCAGCCGGCCGCCGCATGCTCGAGGAGTCGCTCGCGCTGGAGGAGCAGCAGGGCGCGCACGGACACGACTGGGCGTTGCTCCGCATGAACCTCGCCACCATGCTCGAAGGGCCCGCTGCACTCGAGCGGCGGTACGCGATCGAGCGCGAGACGATCGAGC
>CAYRQC010000700.1:0-8412 GCA_964426265.1 uncultured Phycisphaerales bacterium
GGTGTCGGCGAGCCGGCGAGGCCCAGCAGCCGGTGCGCGGCCTCCTTCGTCAGGAAGAGGCGTGGAATCCGTTTCTGGGTCGACTCGCTCGGCCAGGTGGCGGCGCCCTGCGTCAATGGTTCGAGCTGACCGGCGAACTGCTCCTCGTAGCTGGGGCCGCGCGCGTCGTCGGCTCGCACCATGATCGCGCCGATCGCGCCCGCCTGCCGCAGCGCCTCCTCGATCGGCCGGCCGAAGTGGCCGGGGTCGGTGCAGAGCGCCCAGTTGCCCTCGACGCGCAACGCCTTCTCGAGGTCCTCCTTGCGCGCCGCGCCGCAGAAGACGACGTCGCCCGAGACGTCGAGCTCGTCGAGGTCGCGCGAGGAGATGAAGTAATCCTTGAAGAGACCGAGCTCGAGCTTGGTGTCGCCCGATTGGGCGAAGGCGTGGCTCCCGTGCTCCTCCAATCGCTTGAAGGAGAGCGGGTAGTTGAAGAACCAGCCGCCCTTCGCGCCGGGTGCGAGGCCGAGCCGTTCGAGGCGATTGCGGATGAAGCGCGCGGTGAGCCGCTGGCCGGTGCTCGGCGTGTCGCGGCCGCCCATCTCGTCACAGGCGACATACGAGACGTCGGCGAGGATTCGATCGGCCTTCACCGAGTCGAGGGCGCGCTCGAGCGGTGTGCCGACCGCCTGCTCGAGCAGCGATCTGGAACCACCGCCGTTCACCTCCTCCTGAGCCAGGCAGGGCATGAAGAGCAGGAGCGCGCTGGCCTGGGTTACGAGCAGTCTCATCGTTCCCTTTCGTCGCATCGATCGTCGAGTCAATCGAGCCAATCGAATCACCGGCCGCCGCCACCACCCGGCTTTACGCCTCCGTCCTTCGGTGGTTCCTTGGGGTTGCCGTCGTCCTTCTTCCCGTCCTTCTTCTCATCCTTCTTCTTCTTGCCGAACGGGTTCAGGTCGCCGAGCCCGTCGAGCGCCTTCTTCGCCTCGTCCCCGAGCTCCTTGCCCGACGTCTTGCCGGAGCCCTTGAGGTCGCCGAGCGCCTCCTTCGCCGCCTTCTTCGCGTCGCCCTTGGTCTTGCTCTCCAGCACTTCGCTCGCGGCCTCCTTCGCCTTCTGCGCCAGCTCCTCTTCCTTCTGCTCGGCCTGGTTGGCCACGGCGGTCTGCAATGCTGCGCTGCGCTTCGCCGCCTCGTCCTTCACCTGCTGCCCAAGCTGTGTGAACCCGCCCCTCAAGAGGTTGTCGGCGAGCTGATCGAGCTCGACCTTGACGCGCGGATTGTCGAGCGGGCCGCGCACCACCAGCGGGATCGCCAGCTCCTTCACCGTGGTCGCGCCGAGCTTGCCGATCTGGAGCTTCGTGTCGCGCACCTTCACCGCGAGCGGCGTGTCGAACTTCGCCTCCTGCCCCGCTCCCCAATCGACCCGGAAACCGGCGTCGAGCGTGCCCCCCTCGAGCACCTTGGTGCCGCTCTTCGCCGCGAGCTCGCGCGCGATGAACTCCGTCGAGACGTTCGCGCACCGGACGTCGATGAAGCTCTGGCCGGCCGCGCGCGCCTCGGTGCCGAGCAGCACGTCGAACGCGAACATCCCGTCCTGGGTCGTGATCTTGATGCGCGGCGGGCCGTCGACCAGGCTCGGGTCGCTGGAGAGGTTCTCCACGTGCAGGTCGAGCGTGCGTCCGAGCGTGTCGCTCACGATCCCGTCGATGACGAGCTCGCCGATCTGGAAGAGCGGGGCGCCTTCGATCAGGTGGTTGGCCGCGACGTTGCGCCACCCCTTCAGCGCCACCTCGCGCTCGAGCCGCTCCTCCAGTGTCTCGTCGTCCTCCGAGGGCGGCGGGCGCTTCAGCTTGTCGAGCCACTCCTTCGCTTGCGTCAGCCGTTGCTTCCAGAGCTCCGCGCTCTCGATCCATTGATCGAGCGTCTTCTCTTCCGGGTCGGCGGTACCGGGCGGCGGCGTCGCAGGCGCCGGCGGTTCCAACCGGACGCCCGGAGTCGCCCGCTTCGCGCCGTGGCGGGAGTCGCGTGCCACGAGCCGGCCGATCTTGAGCCGCTTGGCGAGCAGGTCGCTCCCGCTCACGTCACATTCGAGTCGCGTCGCGCGGAAGAGATCGAGGTCGAGCGCCTCCTTGTCGGCCATGGCGAGGTCGCGGATCGCGAGGCGGTTGTCGCCGAGGTCGAGCTCGACGCCCCCGAGGTCGACGGTGGCGCCGTTCGTCGATTGGAGGCTGCTCTGGATGCTCTGCGCGATCGACGGCTGCGAGAGGCGGGCGGCGCCAAACCAGACCCCGCCGACGATCAGCGCGGCGGCGATCACGCCAGCGATGCGAATCGGGTTGCCGAACTTCTTCTCGAGGAGAGCGCGATAGCTCTCCCACTGGTGACGTCGCCCGAACAGCACGAAGAAGGTGAAGCGAACCAGTGGGTTGCCGCGGTGGCGTTGATAGAAGCTCGACTTCTCCTCGACCTTCGCCATCGTGTTGCGGAAGCCGCGGATCGGCAGGTTGAACGCGTAGCCCGCGATGACGCCGAAGAGCATCCCGACCAGCAACCCGCCGGTGCAGGCGTACCACTCGAACCCGCACCACGCGAAGACGGGCGCGTTGATGAGCTGGGTGAAGAGCCCCTTGGTCGGGCCATCGAGCAGGAACCGCCCGACCGCGAACGAAACGCCCATCAGCGCGAGCGACGCGAGCTTGCAGACCAGGCCGACGAGCCCCGCCACCGCGAGGTTGGCGTTGAAGATCAGCAGGATCAGCGTCAGCCCGATCACCAGGGCCGGTGACCGCGTGAAGCTCGGCACGAAGCCGAGCATCCCGGCCAGGATGCAGGCGAGCCAGACCTGGAACGGCGTCGCGGCGCCGCGCAGAACTTTTCCGAGCTTGCGTAGCACGAACATGGTGGGTCGGGTGTCCGGAGGGTCGTGAGAAGAGGGCGGCCGAGTAGCGGGCCGCGGAGTCTAGGCGTTCTACGCGTGAGGAGCGGTTGCGGTCGGCGGCACGTGGTGGCGCGCGGCGAGCTCGTTGGCGTGGAGCATGGCGTCGGCCCAGGTCGAGTGGAGGTTCTCCTCGCCGATCCGCTGGAGCAGGCCGCTCTTCTGCAGCGCGACCAGCGGCTGGGCGTGGATTCCGGAGATCAGCAGCACCGTGCCTTGGCGGCGGAAGCGCGTGGCGACCTCGTCGAGCGCCTGCATGCCGGTCGCGTCCATCGCCAGCACGCGTCGCATGTCGATCACGACGGCGCGCGTTCGCTCGCGCGACTGGGCGATCACCTCGCTGAACTTCTGGGCCGCGCCAAAGCAGAACGAGCCGTTGATCTCGAATGCCTCGACGCCGTGGGCGTGCGTGACCGCGCCGGCGGCGCCGGTGGAGCCGGGGCCGTCGGGGGTCTCGCTGATCGCGCGCACCTGGGTCACCTCGACCATCCGGTGCATGAAGAGCAGCGCGGCGAGCCCGACCCCGACCTGGATCGCCACCACCAGATCGACGACCACGGTGAGCAGGAAGGTCGTGAGCAGCACCACGACGTCGCTCTTCGGCCCGCGCAGCAGCCGGACGAAGACGTGCCACTCGCTCATGTTCCAGGCGACGACCAGCAGGATCCCGGCTAGCGTCGCCATCGGGATCAAGGCGGCCCACTTGCCCGCGAAGACCAGGATCGCGAACAACGTGAGCGCGTGCACGATCCCGGCGATCGGCGTGCGGCCACCGTTCTTGACGTTGGTTGCGGTGCGCGCGATCGCGCCGGTGGCGCAGATCCCGCCGAACAGCGGCGAGACGATGTTGGCGAAGCCCTGGCCGACCAGCTCGGCGTTGGAGTGGTGGCGGTCGCCGGTCATGCCGTCGGCCACCACCGCGGATAGGAGCGACTCGATGCCGCCGAGGAGCGCGATCGAGATCGCCGGGGACACGAGATGGCGCAGGTTGCCCCAGTCGATCACCGGCAGGTGCGGCATCGGAAGGCTGCTCGGGACGCTGCCGAAGCGGCTGCCGATCGTCTCGAGCGGGAGGTGGAAGAGCTGCACCGCGGCCGTCGTCACCAGGAGCGCGATCAGCGGGCTCGGCACCCGTCGCGTGACGAGCGGCCAGAGCTGGAGGATTGCGATGGTCGCGAGCGTGATCGCCACCGCGGTGGTGCTGGTGGAGCCGAAGTGCTCCGCGTAGGCCGAGCACTTCTCGAGGAACTCGGACGGCACCGTCGTCATCGTGAGCCCGAGCGCATCGCGCACCTGGCCGAGCGCGATGATCAGCGCGATGCCGCTCGTGAAGCCGACGGTGACCGGATAGGGGATGTAGCGGATGACGGCGCCGAAACGCGCCAACCCCATGACCACGAGCAGGATGCCAGCCATCAGCGTGGCGACCGCGAGCCCGTCGTAGCCGTGCTTCGCGACGATCGCCGAGACCAGCACGACGAAAGCGCCGGTCGGCCCGCCGATCTGCACGCGGCTGCCGGAAAGGAGCGAGATCAAGCCTCCGGCGACGATCGCCGTGGCGAGCCCTTGTTCCGGCCGCACGCCCGAGGCGATCGCGAACGCGATGGCGAGCGGCAGCGCGACGACGCCGACCACCAGTCCGGCCATCACGTCTTGCACGACCTGCTTGCGCGACACCCCTTCCCGAAACAGCGCGACCAGCTTCGGCTCGAGCTCCGGGCTCCAGAATTTCATCTCCGATCGTGCTCCGCCGGCGTCTTGCGCGAACCGCCACTCCCCGCAGCCGCGCCGGTCCCGGCGCCGTCGGTCCAGCGGCCATTCACCTTGACGTGGCCGAGGAGCTCGTGCGCCTTGTCGTGGTCAGGATCGAGCGCCAGCGCGGCCTCGACGTGCTTCTTGAACGGCTCGTCGAGCTTGTTGGCCTTGCACCAGGCGGCGAGCGCGGCCTCTGCATCCGCGCTGGTCACCTCGAGCTTCTTCAGCTTTGCGAGGTAGAGGATCTGCGGGTCGTCGATCGTCCGGCCGCGCAGCGAGTCGCCGCTGCCGAAGTCCTCGGTGAAGAGGTGGCCGGGGTAGTTGCCGGCGCGACCGATCCCGATCTGGCGATGGCCGGCGAGCATGTTGCGATGGTGGCCCGACGAGCTGTACCACCCCCAGAAGGCGTCGAGCCCGTCGCCGCCGTACGCGATGTTCTCGGCCGACGCGCCGTGGTAGCCCTCGTGCGCGCAGCGGCCGCCGAACGTCGCGTTCTCCTTGACCGGTGAGCTGTGCTCGAAGTAGTCGAGCTCGAACATCTCCTGGCTGTGCTTGCGCCCGGCGCGAACCAGCCGCTCGTCGATCTCGACCATGGCGCGGCCCATCATCAGCCGGTAGTCGTTGGTCGCGTTCATGCACGCCAGCTCCTGATCGTCCGCGGACGTCAGCAGCTCCTCGGCGTGGTATTTGGCGAGCGTCGCGTTCCAGTCCTGTTGCGAGCCGTTGATGCCGAGCCGCTCGCGCTCGAACGTCGGTGTGAGGCTGTCGAGCCAGTCGTTGACGTTCGCCAGGTCGGCAGGCGCGACGCCACCGGAGCAACCGAGGTAGACCACATCCTCTTCGAGCAGCGCCGCGAGCGTCTCGATCTCCGGCGTCGCCTCGCGCACGAACTGCGCCGGATGGTCCCAGACCTTCCGCACGAGATCGACCAGCCGATTCACCTCGGGTTGGCCGACGGCGCCGTGGTTCTCGTCGGGGTAGCGGTGGTGGTCGTAGATGCAGTCGAGCGCGACCTTGCGCCGCTCGATCAGCGCCTCCTCGACCTTCTTGCGCGCGCGGGCGAGCTCGGTGCTCTTGAAGTGCTCCTCGAGCGCCTTGCGATCGCGCTGCAGCTTCGCCTCGACGATCGGCTTCAGGACCTTGGTGCCCGGTTCACCGAAGGTGAGCAGCTCCTCCCAGGCCGCGAGGCGCCGTTTGTCGCTCTGGTCCTTGGCATCGCGGGCGAGCAGCTTGAGGCGAAGCTGGACCGGATCTTCCGCAGGTACCGCCGGCTTGGTCGTTGGTGTTGAAGGTGTGACCGGTGGCGTGGCCTGCGCGCCCGCACTACTGGCGCCGAAGAGGAGGAGAGCCGCCGCCAAGGTGACCATCGCGAACCGCATAGTCCGGCTCTTTTACCGCGATCGCCGACTACCTCCGTCGCACGCGCCAACTCGCGATCCACCGACGTACCGATCCGGCGTACCGATCCGGGGATCCTACGCCGACGTTTTCCGCACCCTCAATCCCAGGAGCTGAACCATCCGCCGCAATCGCAGTCGCAACAATCGCCGCTGTTCCCCTCGACCTCGAGCCAGACGAATCCGGCGATCAACGCCGCGTCGACCGCGACCGTCACCGGCGTCAGGGCGACCGCCGAGACCGTTCGCCCGTTGCTCCAATCGAGAGCGCCGCAGTCGCGATCGGGGAGCTCATCCCACATCATCGCGGTGACACATCCGGACGGTGCCACCGCGCACGCGGCAACAGCAGCGAGTCGCACGAGATTGCGGCGCAGCAGGGATTGCATGGTGAGCACCTCCGGCCGAGGTGCTTTGCAAGCTTCGGACCGGAGACGCCTACGGGCGGCGGCGGGCCGGCCGCGAAGCGCGGTTCGCGGCGCGCTACTCCAGCCGCACGTTCGCCTCCGCGTAGCCGCCCTTCTCGGCGTCGTAGCTGACCTTGGCATAGCCGCGACCGCGCAGCACGTAGCGCAGCTTGAGCTCCCCACGGCTGCCGAGTCCCTGGTCGAGCCGGAGCTGCCCCGGCGTCTTGTCGTCGATCAGCTCGTCGCGGTCGCGGCGGAATCGATCGGTGAGGTAGGCCGCGGAAAGCACCTGCACGTCAGCGCCGGTGACACTCAAGAGATCGGGGCGGCCGATCTTCTTCTGCGCGGCGAGCGCCGTGCGCGTCGGGATCAGGCTTGGGTTGCCGACCACTACCTCGAGGGCCCACGCGTCGCCGCCGAGCTTCTCGAGCTTCGTGCTGCGCAGCTCCACCTTCGGCATCGCGTCGGCATGGAACCAGCAGAACGCCGCATTGCGATGCAGCATCTCTTCGATCATGAAGCTCGGCGGGAGGCGCCCGGTCATCTTCTTGTCGCCGCCGATCTCGATGTCGCCGTAGAGCGGATGTTTGGCCGCGTGCCACGGCGAGAAGCCGTCGCCGAGCAGCAGCTTGTCGTTGAAGAAGCGCGAGCCCGCTTCGCCGTCCGGCACTCCCTCCTGCTTCTGGAAGTACTGGCCGCCGTTCCAGAGCTCGTTGGTGAAGCTCACGATGCCGAGCCCTTCGTACGACCAGTTCACGAAGCCGCCCCACACCGTGTAGAGATCCTTCCAGATCACCATGTACTTGTAGAAGGGCAGCATGTTCTGCCCCTCCTTGCCGATCTCGTCGTAGACGGCGACGTCGGCTCGCGGGTACTCGCCATACGCCTCGGCGCCGGGCCCGCGCAGGATCATCCCGCCGTTGTTGTGGAACGACTGCACCGCGGCGATCTCGGGATGCACCAGGATGAAATCGGCGATGGCGCGGCATTCGGGGAAGCAGAGCGGCCACTCGCCGGCACCGAACTGGATGAAGTTCGGTTGCCAGCTCGACGGCCAGTTTCGATTCATGTCGTAGCCGCCGACATCGTCCTCGTTGACGCGCCCGTCGCCGTCGTTGTCGATCCCCTCGTCGCCGAGCAGGATCCAGTCGCCCTTCTTGCCGGGCGGCGGTCGCGTCAGGATGCGCGGGTCGTCGGGATCGAGGCGCCAGTCGCCTTCGCCGGGGACGTACTTGCGCATCGACTCGATCGAGCCGTCGCCATCGAGATCGTCGGCTGGATCCTCGTCGAAGAGGCCATCGCCATCGTTGTCGGTGGGGCGCACGCCGCTGCGGCTGCTCGACGGATCGTTGGCCGCCTCGAACCAGTGGGCGCGCCCGTCCGGGTTCTGCATCGGCAATACATAGAAGACGCGCTCGTCGAGCAGCCGCTTCGCCTGCTCGATGTCGCCGTAGCCTTCGAGCAGATACCACACCGCGTAGAGCGCCGCCTCGGCGCCCTGCACCTCATTGCCATGCACGTTGCCATCGATCCACATGGCGCACTTGCGCGCCGCCGGACCGGTCTTCGGATTGTGGATCGTCAGCAACGGAAGATCGCGCCCCTCGATGCTCTTGCCGATGAACTCGAGCTTCACCAGCTCCGGCCAGCCCGCCTGCAGATTGCGGCAGAGCTCGACGACCTCGGGATAGTCGTAGTAGCGGTTCCAGGCGATCTCGACCTTGTGAGTGGCGCGCGTTTGGGCGGACGCGGGAGTCGCCGTGGCGAAGAGCAGCGCCAGTCCACACAGTCTGAGCGAGCGAGCAAGGAGCATCGGACGATCCTCGGATGGAGTGGTGCCAGTCGGGCCGGCGAGCGTGGCGAGGAGACGCGGCATGGCGGTCGTCCTCCTCACTGCAACTGGACGACGCGCTCGTCGTCGCCGGCTTTTTCGGAC
>CAYRQC010000701.1:0-4407 GCA_964426265.1 uncultured Phycisphaerales bacterium
CCGTGTCGAATCAGTGGCGGAAGTGGCGAACTCCGGTGAACGCCATCGCCACTCCCTGCTCGTCGGCGGCGCGCGTCACCTCGTCGTCGCGGCGGCTGCCGCCCGGTTGGATGACGGCCCGCACACCGGCGCGCGCGGCCACGTCGAGGCCGTCGCGAAACGGGAAGAACGCGTCCGATGCGAGCGCCGCGCCGTGGGCCCGCTCGCCCGCCTTCTTCACCGCGATCTCGACCGAGTCGACGCGGCTCATCTGGCCGGCGCCGGCCCCCACCAGCGCCCCCTCCTTCACCAGCACGATGGCATTGCTGCGCACGTGCTTGACGATCTTCCACGCGACGAGCAGGTCGCGCTCCTCGTCGGCGGTCGCCTTGCGCCGGGTCTTCCAGACGAGCGCCGGCGCCGCAGCGAGATCGCGCTCCTGCACCAGCACGCCGCCCACGACCGAGCGTACGGCGAAACGGGGCGCGTCGGTCGCGCGAGGCACGGTGTCGCCGCACGCCAGCACGCGCAGGTTCTTGCCCCATGCCGCACCCGCCGCGAGCGCCTCGAGCGCGCCTGGCTCGACACTCGGCGCCACCAGCACTTCGAGAAAGCGTTCGGGCACCGCGATCCGTTTCGCGAGCGCGACATCGAGCGGCCGATTGAGCGCGAGGATGCCGCCAAATGCCGAGAGCGGATCGCCGGCGTAGCAGCGCTCGAAGGCCGCGGCGAGCGTCTCGCCGATCGCGCAGCCGCACGGATTGTTGTGCTTCACGATCGCCGCGGCCGGCGCCTCGAACTCCTTCACCAGCTCGAGCGCCGCGTCGGCGTCGAGCAGGTTGTTGTAGGAGAGCTCCTTCTGCTCGGTGAGGATCGTGGCGTGCAGCACGTCCGCTTCACCGGGCGCGCGGCCGCGCAGCAGGAAGGCGCGCTGATGCGGGTTCTCACCGTAGCGCAGCTTCTTGGCGTTGGCGCCCGCGCGGTCGGCGGCGCGCTCGACACCTGCGAGGAGCGGAGCGAGCGACGCCGGCAGATCCCCTTGCAGCAGCGCGACCGCGTCGGGTGGCAGCGGCGACTGCGCGGCCGCTTGCGACGTCACCTGCTGCGCCGTCGGCGGCGAGACGAAGGTGTCGAAGAAGTTCGAGATGTCGCGGTCGTACTCCGCAATGACGCGGAACGCCTTGGCCGTGAGCTCCGCACGCAGCTCGGGCGGTGGCAGCGCGCCTGCCGTGGTCGCCGCGACGACCCGCGCGTAGTCGGTCGGATCGACCACCACGGTGACCCGCGTCGCGTTCTTGCACGCCGCGCGGATCACGGTCGGCCCGCCGATGTCGATCTCCTCGATCACCTTCTCCATGGCCGGATCGTGCAACGAGCGGACGCCGCCGCCCGCCGCCCGATAGCGCGCAGCCGCGTCGGCGAACCGGTAGAGGTTCACGACGACCACGTCGATCGGCGGGATCTGCTGCCGTTCGAGGTCGGCACGGTCGGAGGCGAGGGTCGTGCGCGCCAGCACGCCGCCCAGCAGCTTCGCTTGCAGCGTCTTCACCCGCCCGCCGAGGATCTCCGGAAAGCCGGTGAAATCGCCGACTTCGGTCACTGCGAGACCTGCGGTGCGCAGCGCTTTGGCCGTTCCGCCGGTCGAGAGCAGCTCGAAACCGTTCGCGACGAGCCCGGCACCGAGCGCCTCGATGCCCGTCTTGTCGGTGACGCTGAGGAGTGCGAGACGCTTCATCACGAGCTCATTTCGCTTTCTTGCCGTCCTTCTTCGAGCGCAGGTAGGCCTCGAAGAATGTCCCGACCTCGCCGTCCATCACGGCATCGACGTTGCCCGATTCGTGGCCGGTTCGATGGTCCTTCACCAGTTGGTAGGGCTGGAAGGTGAAGGTCCGGATCTGGTGGCCGAAGCCGATGTCGGTCTTGACGCCCGAGAGCTGCTTGAGCTCGGCGTCGCGCTTCTCCTCCTGGAGCTGCAGGAGCTTCGCCTTCAGCATCTTCATCGCCGACGCGAGGTTCATGTGCTGCGAGCGCTCGTTCTGGCACTGCGTGACGAAGCCGGTCGGGAGATGGGTGACGCGGACGGCCGACTCGGTCTTGTTGACGTGCTGGCCGCCGGCGCCGCCCGCGCGGAACTTGTCGATGCGCAGCTCCGTCTCATCGATCTCGAACTCGATCTCCTCCTCGATCATCGGGGTGGTGTCGACCGAGCAGAACGAAGTCTGACGGCGCGCGTTGGCGTCGTAGGGCGAGATACGGATCAGGCGATGGACGCCGATCTCGCCCTTCAGCCAGCCGTAGGCGTACGGGCCGTCGATCGCGAGGGTCGCCGACCGGACGCCGCCCGACGCGTCATCGGGGACGTAGTCGACCTGCTTGACTCGATAGCCGTTCTGCTCACCCCAGCGGGTGTACATGCGAATCAGCATGCGCGCCCAGTCGCACGATTCGGTGCCGCCGGTGCCGGCCTGTACCAGCAGGAGCACCGGCAGGTGGTCGTACTTGCCGGTGAAGGTGATCTCGAGATCGAAGTGGTCGATCTCTTGCGCCAGCTTGGTCGCGAGCTGTGCCGCGACGGGGAGCAGCTCCTCGCCGCCCGCCTCGCGCGCCAGCTCGAGCGTGGCGCCGAGCTCGGCCAGCTCCGCCTCCAGACGACCCAGCGGATCGAGCTTGCTCTTCAAGAGCTTCAGCTGCTCGATATCGGGGCGGCTCTTGGTGATGTCGTTCCAGAAACCGGGCGCCGCCATCCGTCCATCGAGCTCGGCGCGCTGCTTCTCGAGCGTCGGGACGTCAAAGGCAGTCCCGGATCGCGCGCAGCTTGGTGCGCAGCCCGTCAAGGGTGCCGGAGAGCTCGTCGAGAGAGGGCATGGCTGCGTTCATGAGTCCGATCGCCGTGGGATCACCGTGGAAGCGTCGAAGCTTCGAATCGTCGACGCGCGGAATCGTAGCGAGCTTCACGAAGCGGCGAGCAGCACGTTCACGATGGTGAGCGGCTCGGGGAGCCCGCCCTGCCCCAGCTCGCCGCACGCAAGCTCCTTCACCACCGGCTCGATCACGCGCACCCGGCCACCGCCGAGCGCCACCAGCTCACGCACGTTGCGCTGCGTCGCCGGATGGCTCCACATCTCGCCGTTCATCGCCGGCGCGAGGACGATCGGCACCGACTTCGGCAGCGCGAGGAGGGTCGCCGTCGCGAGGTCATCTGCGAGACCGGCCCAGAGCTTGGCCAGGAAGTTCGCGGTCGCCGGCACGACGCCGACGGCGTCGGCCTCGCGGCCAAGGCGGATGTGGTCGATCTCGCCGTCGGTGACTCCGGGGAGCAGCTCGGTGAAAACGCGTCGACCGGAGAGCGCCTCGAAGGTCATCGCCGTGACGAACTGCGCCCCTTCGCGCGTCAGCAACACCTGCACCGTCGCGCCGGCTCGGCGCAGCTCACGCACGACATCGCACGCCTTGTACGCCGCGATCCCCCCCGTCACGACGAGCAGGACGCGCCGGCTCGGCGGGTTCGACGCGACCGGTTTCGTCGACTTCATCGCAAGCCCCTCCGCTCCAGCGCGAGCCGCTCACAATCGCACACGATTCGCCTCGCCGCCGTCGCACGGGTCGGCAGCTCCACGGCCCCGCTGACCGAATCGGGGTCGACGAGCCAACCGCGGTGCTCTTCACCGACCTCTTCGAGGAGGTTCGCGAAGATCCGTTCGGCGCCCACCTTGCGAGCGGCGGCGGCGGCACGCACCACCAGCTCCGCGCGCGAGATTCCACTCTCGAGCTTGAACATGCAAAGGACGGCCCGTGGGTGGGCGCTGCGGAGCTTGGCGATGATCTTCGGCAACGGACGCAGCTCGATCACCCAGCTCGACTTCCCGCTCGCCATCTTTCCGGACGTCGGGCGCGGGGCATAGTCGGACACCGCGGCCGCATGGAGGATCACCCGCGGGCGTGGTCGCGCGGCGGCGAGCGCGGCGGCGAGCTGCGCTGCGGTCACGTAGCGCACGACGCGAATCCGTTTCGAACGCGGCGCCGCGACGTGGTCCGCCAGGAAGAGCGTCACTCGATGGCCGCGTCCGGCCGCATGGCGCGCCAGTGCGAGCGCCATGCGGCCGGTCGAGACGTTGCCGAGCCAACGCACCGCATCGAGCGGCTCACGGGTTCCGCCGCCCGTGATCCAGAGCTCGAGCTTCGCCGACGGCTTGGTCACTTGGCCGGCGCGAAGAGCACGAGATCGTCGAACGCGAAGTCGCCAAGCTTGCCCGCATCCTTCTCGAGGTAGAGGCTGCGGACCGGCTTGAAGCTGGTCGCGAGAGAGTCAACCAGGAGCTCGCCTTCGTTCGTCGTCAGGTTGGTGACCACGAGCTGGAAGAAGTCGTTGCTCTCCGGCCCATCGACGAGCATGACATCGATCCGGTAGCGGGTGCCCTTCTTCAGCAG
>CAYRQC010000702.1:0-2938 GCA_964426265.1 uncultured Phycisphaerales bacterium
TTGAACGGCGCCAAGATGTGGATCACCAACGGGACGCTCGCCGACGTCGCGGTGGTCTGGGCGCAGTCGCCCGACGGCATCCTCGGCTTCCTGGTGGAGAAGGGGACGCCCGGCTTCAGCGCCCCCGAGATGAAGGGCAAACTCTCGCTGCGGGCGTCGATCACGTCGGAGCTGGTGCTGCAGGACGTGGAAGTTCCCGACTCGGCGCGCCTTCCCGGCGTGAAGGGGTTGAAGGGGCCGCTCTCCTGCTTGACGCAAGCGCGCTACGGCATCGTCTGGGGCGCGATCGGCGCGGCGATGGCGTGCTACGACGAGGCGCTGAACTACGCGAAGACGCGCGTCCAGTTCGGCAAGCCGATCGCGGGGTTCCAGTTGGTGCAGGCGAAGCTCGCCGAGATCGTCACCGAGATCACCAAGGCGCAGCTCCTCGCGTGGCGGCTCGGCCGGCTGAAGGAGTCGGGCAAGGTCAACCACGCGCAGGTGTCGATGGCCAAGCGCAACAACGTCGGCTGGGCGCTTGACATCGCCCGCACGTGTCGCGACATGCTCGGCGCCAATGGCATCCTCGACGAGTACCAGACGATGCGCCACATGGTGAACCTCGAGTCGGTCAACACGTACGAGGGGACCTGGGACATCCACACGCTGGCGATCGGCGAGGCGGTCACCGGGATCGCGGCTTATCGTTGAGTCAGGATCCTCAGAAGGAAGGTCGGCGAAGCATGAGGTCACGGCTGTGGGCGCTGCTTGGGATCGCTGTTCTCATGGGAGGCAGCGCCACGGGATGCAGTGCGCCGGCATGGCGTGATCGCGGCCACGACTTCGCGCAGGTCTTCGATGCGGCGCTCTGCTTTGGTCCGGGGATGGCCGCCAACGTGCGAGTCACGGAGCTGGCGCAGCTCGGTTTCGGTTCGTTCGACGGCGACAGCGCCGGCCTGATCGACGGCCGCCTCGCCACCGTGCGCGAGCAGCGCGACGAGATCGGCATCTCGCTGCTCCACACCTACGAGTACCGCCGCAAGAGCCGCGAGCTGCTCGACATCCGGCAGCCTCACTACGCCGACCCCGGGTGGGATCCCCATCCGTTGTCGTGGCAGATGGAGAGCGATCGCGACCTCGCTGACGTCGGCTTCGGGCTGCACGTCGCGTACTTCGGCTTCAGCTGCGCACTCAAGCTCGACGAGCTGTGGGACGCGCTCGCCGGCTGCTTCGGCGCCGATCCCCTGCACGACGACGCGTTCGGGCGACCGCGCAACGAGCTGCAGCGCCAGGCGTTGTCCCTCGACGCCGCGACCCGTGATCGCGCCTTCGACGCGCTGCTGCGGCGTGGCGAGCCGCTCGGCGGCTACGCGATCTACACGGCCTCCGAGGTGCAGCCGAGTTACCAGCGCAGCGCCATGGAGGCGATTCGCCGCGAGATCGGCGCGGCGGCACCGGAGCCGCCGACCGCGCCGGATCCGATGCTGGAACCGGCGACGGAGCCGGTACAGGAGCCAGCAGCGGAACCAGCGCAGGAACCAGTTTCCGAGCCGACGCCAGCGGGCAACCCGCAGCAGTAGCCTGCGACGACCCAGCGTGCCCCAAGACAGGGTGGCGACGTTGCGCGACGAGCTTGCGCCGGATTGCACCTCGGCGCTGATCTGTCGGGATCACGCGAACCAGTGGGATCACCGCGGCATCATTGCTTGGAGCGATTGCACGAGTTGCGCGAAGTCGGCGAAGCCGTCAGCTCCGTCGCAGTTCGTCGCATTCACCTTGGCCACTGCGGCACGCAGCGCGGCGCGCGTGCCGTCGAGCGTCGTGAACCGCTTGCCACGCAGCTCGGCTCCGACCGCGAGCAGCCGCTTGGAGGCGCCCGCCTTCACCCAGCGCTCGATCAACAGGTCATCACAGCGGCGCGCACGCGATCCAGCAGCGGTCAGCGGCAGGAGTGTGGAGAGGACGGCTCGCATCGTCGAATCGGCGATCACGTAATTCCACCGTGCACCCCTCACTCCGCATGGCTCCGACTCGTTGGTGCCCTCCGTCACTCGGCGAGCGCCCGCCGGATCGTGTCGAAGCTCGGATGGCCAAGTCGCCCGACTCCATCGATCCGGATGCCGGCGGCGCCCTCGCTGGTGGCCGCCGCAACTCTCGCGGAGAACGCATCGGTGTCGGCTTTGTTGGCCGGCTTGTTGGCCGCGCTGTTGCCAGTTGTGTCGCCAGTGTTGGTACTCACTTGCGTGTCAACCAAGCCAGTAGGATCGAGCCGCAGTGCAGCGATGAACGTCGTTGTTGGCGTCGCCGCCGTGCGAGCGCTCTTCACTTCGGCGCGTATTCGTGTGGGATCACGGTCGGCGACGTCGAGCAGGAAGCCATCGACCAGCTCGCCGAGCGCCAGCAGCCCGCCGCCGATCGCGCGCCCGGTCACGAACGGCGACGGATGGGCCCAAGCGGTCAGCTCGATCTCCTCCGGAAGCCGCTCGCGCACCTCCCGCAATAGCGATACCACACACTCGCGGCGCACGGAGAGCAGCGCAGCGCACTCACTCGGCCCGAGCTGTTTCGTGAGCCACGGACCGATCTCCGCCGGCTTGTCGAGCCGCGCCCCATTCACACCGGCCGCGCCGCTCTTCGGAATCCCGGCGCACAGTTGATGCACGCGTTCTGCCAGCTTCTCCGCCACCAGCTTGCGTGTGGCGAGTCGGCGCGCACACGCCTCGCAGAAGCAGAGCGCGCGCAGGAAGCGCCCCGCGCCGTCGAGCGTTGCACTCGCGGGACCGTCGGGAAAACCGAAGGCGACCAGCTCGATGGCGGTGGGTGCTGGGTGCTTGGCGGCCGTTTCCACGGCAGTGACGGCTGCGGCGCGAGCGGCGGGATCGCTCGGACAGCGGCCGCCGCTCCCGTCCTTGCCGAAGCCGCGAACGGCGATGTGGACTGCGAGGCCGGCGGCCGCGGC
>CAYRQC010000703.1:0-8945 GCA_964426265.1 uncultured Phycisphaerales bacterium
GAGCCGCACCTTGCTGCCGGCCAATGCGCGCCGCGCGGAGCGGACCCGCTCGCGAGACGCCGGCGCGAGCCGCTCGCGCGCCGCCGCCAGCCGCTCGCGCTCGCTGCGACCGGCCGCACGCGCACCTTCGACGAGCTGCTCGGCGGCGTGGCGCAACGCTTCGCGCTCGCCTTGGAAGCGCGCTGCCACCTGATCGGTGAGCCGGGCCGACGCCTCGGCCAACCCCTGATCGACGGCTGCCACCTGCTGCACGATCGCCGCCGCCGCGGCCGTCGGCGTCTTCTCCGCGTGCGCGATCAGGTCGATGACGCAGACGTCGCGCTGATGCCCGATACCGCTCACGATCTTGAGAGGGCATTGCGCGACGGCGAGCGCCACCTTCAGGTTGTCGAACCACATCAGGTCGGTCTTCGCCCCGCCCCCGCGAACGATCGCCAGCACGTCGAAATCGGCGGCACGCGCGCTGAACCAGTCGACTGCCGCCTTCAGGCCGCGCTCGAGACCGGCGCCTTGCATGCGCGCGCCGGCCACGGTGATCGCGAAGGCGTAGCTACTGCGCGTGAGCTCGTTCACGAAGTCGTTGTAGGCGTCCGACCCGAGGCTCGTGATGAGGCCGACGCGCAGCGGGGCGACCGGCCACGGCAGCTCGCGGTTCTTGTCGCGCAGGCCGCGGCGGTCGAGCTCGGCCAGCACTGCGGCGCGATTCTGCGCGATCTTCCCGAGCGTGTGGACCGGGTCGACCTCCTCGACGACGAGCTGATAGGCGCCCTTCGCTTCGTAGAGATCGACGCGCACGGCGAGCCGCACCTCGAGGCCGTCCTTGAGCTCGAACGGCGCGTCACTCGCCGCCAGCTTGCGTTCGAGCTCGACCCGCGTCCGCGCGAAGAGCACGGCCGGCACTGACGCGCGGATCGCCCCGCCTTCGCCGTCGCCGGCCTTCTCGAGCAGCTCGAACCAGACGTGGTTGCGGTGGCGGTTGCGATCGAAGCCGGCGATCTCGCCGACCACCCAGACGCGCTCCGGAAAGGCGAGCCGCAGCGCGTGGTGGACGCGGGCGTTGAGCTCGCTGATGGTGAACGACGGCGGCGAACCGCTCGCCGGCGGCGCGCACGCCGATGCCGAAACGGTCGACGATGCCGATGGTGCTGATGGTGCCGACGACGCGGACGCGCGAGGAACATCGAGCAGCAGCGAGCCGCCCGCCGCGTCAGTGCGCGCGGCCACCAGATCGGCAAGCCCGGCGGCGAGCTTCTGCGTGCCGCCGCGCGCCGTGTAGAGCTCGCGCGCCGCCGCCGCCACCGCAAAGCCGTGCGGCACCAGCGTGTCGACGACGGTGACGATGGCCTCGAGCGGCGCGAACCAGTGCTTGGCGAGCCGGTCGAAAGAGCGCTGCGGCAGACCGCGCACCACGTCGACCAGCGCCGGGTGGTACGCAAAGCGGATCAGCACGACGTCACCGCCGTCGGAGAGCTCGATCGACCGTCCCGCCATCGTCTCCTCGCCTCGAGACAGCCACTGCCTGCCGACCGCACCGGGCGAGCACGATAGGAGGCGTGCAAGGTGGACGCGCGCGCACCCGAAGGCCGACGGATGCCAACCCCTGGTTGCGGCATGAAGGCGTATCCGACCGTTTCGTTTTCAAAACCTATTAATAAGTGATAGGTTATGCAAACGGATGAACCAAACCGTGCGCGCCTACATCGATCACCAGCTCGCGCGAGGACGCCACACCTTCACCAGGAAGGAGGCCGAGTCCGCGACCGGCGTCTCGTCCTCCGCGACCTATCTCGCGCTCCGCCGTCTCGTGAAACAGGGAAAGCTGGCGATGCCGCGCCGGGGTCTCTACCTGATCGTCGACCCGCAGCACCGAAACCTCGCTGCGCTACCGGCCACCATTTGGATCGACGACCTCATGCGACGCCACGGTGTCGCGTACTACGTCGGGCTTCTGAGCGCGGCAGCCCTCCATGGCGCGGCCCATCAACCACCGCAAGAGTTCCAGGTCGTCGCGCCGGCGATTCTCCGTCCGCTCACGGTCGGCCGCATCCGGATCCGCTTTTTCTTTCGGCGTTACATGGCACGCGCGACAACCGAGAAGATGAAGACCTCGAGCGGCTACATCCCGGTCTCGACACCTGAGATGACGGCGATCGACCTCGTCCGGTACCGCCGCGGAGCAGGTTCCATCGACCACATCGCCACGGTGATCTCCGAGCTGGCGGAGCGCATCGACGCGCAACGGCTGCTCGCAGTCGCGACGCGGCACGACGAGCTCGCCGTCCTCCAACGCCTCGGCTACCTGCTCGATTTCACGGGGCACGCAAACCTCGCCGACGGCATGAAGACCCTCCTCCACGATCGCAAGATCAAGACCGTCCCTCTCGAGCCAGGGAGCGCCGCGGACGTCGCCACACTCGACGAGAAATGGCGAGTGCTCGTCAACGCGTCGATCGAGATCGAAGCGTGATTCCCGAGGACTTCATCGTCGAATGGCGCGCCCGAACCCGTTGGGCGACCAACGAGCAAGTGGAGCAGGATCTCGTCCTCTCCCGCGCGCTGGCCGAGCTCTTTGCCGACCCGGAGCTGGCCGCGGCGCTCGCTCTTCGCGGTGGGACGGCACTCCACAAGCTCCATTTCTCGCCGGCGCGCCGCTACTCCGAGGACATCGACCTGGTGCAGCTACGGCCGGGTCCCTTCGGCCCGCTCATCGACCGCCTCCGCGCGCGACTCGACGGCTGGCTCGGCGAGCCGCGGCGAGAGCAGGGGCACGGAGTGCGCCTGATCTACCGGTTCGAGTCCGAGCTCCCACCCATCGTGCGCCTCCGCCTGAAGATCGAGACGAACACTCGGGAGCATTTCACGGTGCACGGCACGACGGCGGTGCCCTTTGCCGTCGAGTCCCGCTGGTGGACCGGTTCCGCCGACGTGACGACGTTTCGTCTCGAGGAGCTCGTCGGCACGAAGCTCCGCGCACTGTTCCAACGCAAGAAGGGACGCGACCTGTTCGACCTCTGCATGGCGCTCGACGCGGGCGCCGATCCCGCGGCGATCGTCGACGTCTTCCGTGCCTACCTGCGAGCCGACGGTCGCGAGATCACGCGGGCCGTGTTCGAGGAAAACCTGGCGACCAAGCTGCGGCTGCCGGCATTCACGGACGATCTGCATCTCCTGCTCGCGCCCGGGACAACGTTCGACGTCGCGGCGGGCGTCGAGCGCGTGTTGAACGAGCTCATCGCGCGTCTGCCGGGAAATGCGTGGAAGCGCCCCGACCGTCCGCGCCCGCGACGGTGACTGCCCCCCTACTTCATCTCCGCTTCGAGGTCCACACCCAGCCCGTCGGCCACGCGGTTGATGTAGTTGAAGTAGGCGATCACCTGTACCGCGTCGTGGATCGCGCGGTCGTCGAAGCCGGCGGCGCGCAGTTGCTCGACATCGGCGCGGCCGACGGACGAGGGAGCGCGCGTCAGCTTCTCCGCATAGCCACACAGCGCCTGATCGCGCGGCGCGAGCGGCGCCGTGCGCCAGTCGCGCTTGGCCGCCGCGACCAGCGCGTCGGCTTCGCCCGCGGTCATCGTCTGGAGCGCCTCCGACCGGAGGTCGCCGGCATGTGCCTCCACTCAGTAGAAGCAGTCGTTCGTGCGCGACACCACCACGGCGAGCAGCTCGCGCTGCACGCGGCTGAGCGGCGAGGAGCCATGCATCGACGACCCGTAGAGCCGCATCGAGGCGTCGAGGACGGGCGGGTTCGGGCTCATCGTCTTCACGATGTTCCAGACGCGGCCGGCGCGCGCGATCGCCGCGTCGTACTGCGCCTTCAGCGCGCCGGTTGCCTCGTGCGGCTCGACCAGCCGGATATGGGCCATCGCAGGAGCTCCAGGGCGTCGGGCCGCGGCACGCGGGCGCCGCTACCATCCCGATCATGAACGAGCGGCGACGCTACTCCGTCGTGCGGGATCCGGTGCATGGCGACATCTACCTCACCGCGGAGGAGCTGGCGCTCCTCGACACGCGGGAGATGCAGCGGCTGCGCGGCGTGCGGCAGCTCGGCACGGCGTATCTGGTCTATCCGGGTGCGCAGCACACGCGCTTCGAGCACTCGCTCGGCACCCTCCATCTCACGAGCCGGCTGATCCAGGCGATCAACCAGAACCGCCAGCTACGGCCCGAGGGACTGCTCGGCATCGCGCCCGACGAGGAGCGCATCCTGCGGGCGGCGGCGCTGGTGCACGACATCACCCACATTCCCTCGGGTCACAACATCGAGGATGTGCGCGGCCTCCTCGATCGCCATGACGCGGGGCCGCGCTATCTCCAGGCGCTCGGCGACGGGACCGAGATCGGCGTGGCCCTCGAGCGGATGGGCGTGCGCCGTGAGGTGCTCGCGGTACTGCTGCCCGAAGGAGCGACCGGTGCAGCGAGCCAAGCCGCCGTCCCCGCCTGCTGGCGCGAGCTGCTCTCCGACACGATCTGCCCCGATCTCCTCGACTACCTGAAGCGCGACGCCTACTTCACCGGCCTCTCGCTGGTCTATGACGAGCGAGTGCTCTCCTACTTCATGGTCGACCGCAAGAGCGGCCACCTCTTCGTCGACGTCGAAAAACGCGGCCTCCTGCGCGAGGACATCCTCTCCGAGCTGCTGCGTGTCCTCGAAGCGCGCTACTTCTTCAGCGAGCGCGTCTACTACCACCACGCCAAGCTGGCGGCGGGCGCGATGATCGAGCAGGTGCTCGAGACGGCGCTGCTGCACGGCGGTCTGCAACGCGAGCAGCTCTACGACCAGACCGACCACACGCTCAACACACTGCTCGCACGCCATGTCGCGGCGCCGGTGGCGAGCGGTGACGCCAGCAACGCAGCCGCCGACGCCGCCGAAGAGCTGGCGCGCGCCCGCGAGTTGCTGCTCCGCCTCGAATCGCGCCGCCTGTTGAAGCGCGCTTGCGTCTTCCCGCTCTACGCGAATCGCGGCGTGCAGCAGCAGCTCCTCGACCGCTTCTTCGCGCCCGGCAAGCACGGCGAGCGCAAGAGCTTCGAGCGCGAGGTGCGTGGCGAGCTGCGGCGTGCCGGGCTCGAGCCGGTCCTGATCCAGCTCTACTGTCCCGCTCGCAAGATGCAGCTCAAGGAGGCGGCGACGCACGTCCGTTTCCCAGGCGCCGACGGGATCCAGCCGCTTTCCGCATTTGCTGATCGCGTGCCGCGCCTAGCCGACCTCGAGCGCTCCTACCGCGACCTCTGGAAGTTCTATGTCTTCGCCGCCACCGAGGACGCGGCGACGCTCACCGAGATCGGTCGGATCGTCGCGCGGCTGCTGCCGGACGCGGTGAACGTCTACCGGCCGCGAGCGTGAGAGCCGGACGTCGTTGACGATCGGTCGTCGATCGAGGCCCGACGCGGTCGCTCAGCTCCCCGGCACCGGTGGTGTCGGTGGCACGTGACACGGTGCAGCGCCCGCCGGAAATTGGAACGACCTCTGCTCCACTGGCGCGAGCTCGCGTGCGCCTTCGACCGCGAGCCACGCACGATCCATCCCGATCGTCCGACCGGTGCCGCCGTCTTGCTCCGCGCCCTCGAACCGCGAGCGATTGCCCGATCCGGGCCAGAGGATCTCGATCGCGGTGATCGACGTCGCGTCGCCGAGCCCGAGCTCGGCCTGCAGCGACGAGGAACCGAAGCTCCCGCCGGTGCCGACCACGTGGTGGATCGAGCGCGGTCCGGCCGGAGTCACCACGTCGACGCGTACGCGCGCCCCGATCGCCGCACGATTCGCCTGCACGCCGCGCAGCCGCAGCGTGAGCCAGTGGTTGCCGTGGCCCGGGTTTTCGTAAACAACGGTGGGATAAGCATCGCCTGTCACGGCGCCGCCGACCTCGAGGTAGAGGTCCTGGTCGCCGTCGTTGTCGAGATCGGCGAAGGCGACGGCGTGGCCTTTCTGCAAGTGGCCGAAGCCGCCTGACGTTGTCACGTCCTGGAAACGCTTGCCGCCGTCGTTGCGGAACGCCCGATTCGGCAGGAGTGCGCGCAGGCTGGGTGCACCGTTGCCAAGATAGAAGTCGGGCCAGCCGTCGTTGTCGAGGTCGCCGAAGTTCGACCCCATCGTGATCACGGCGCGCTCGACTCCCGCCTCGTAGGCGACGTTCTTGAACCGGCCGCCGCCCTCGTTGTGGTAGAGGCACGGCACATCTTCGAGCGGCGCGCCGGTCAGTAGCTTGCCGATGTCGGAGATCGTGTCGCTGGTGAAGAGGCCGTTGCCGGCCACGAAGAGGTCGAGCCGGCCGTCGTTGTCGTAGTCGAAGAACCAGGTCGGGAAGCTCATCCTCGGCGCGGCGACGCCTGCCTCGGCGGTGACGTCGCGGAACCGGAAGCCGGGCGCACGATCGCTCCGCTCGTTGTGCAGGAGGACATTGTCGCTCTCGCGCTTCGAGTAGTAGAGGTCGACGCGACCGTCGTTGTCGTAGTCGCCCGCCGCGACGCCCTTCACCCAGCCGAGCACGTCCGCGCCGACCGCCTCTCCCACTTCCGCGAAGGTGCCGTCGCGGCGGCTCAGGAAGAGCTCGCAAGGATGGGGGTGATCGGGACCCTGCGTCTCGTTGCCGATGACCAGATCGAGCCAACCATCGTTGTCGAGGTCGGCCCATTGCGCGGTCTGCGTCGGGTGGAAGGAAAGCAGGCCCGCCTCCTCGGTGACGTCGTCGAAGCTGCCGTCGCCGCGGTTGCGCAGCAACGAGCTCGGCATGCGGCCGACCTCGCCCATCCAGGCACCGCGCAGGATGAGAACGTCGGCGTCACCGTCGTTGTCGTAGTCGGCGTGCACCATGTTGAGGCCACCGATCTCGCCTTCGAGGCCGGCCTCCTTGGTCCGCTCGGTGAAGGTGCCGTCGCCGTTGCTCTTGAAGTAGCGCGCTTGATCGCGGAGCCCGAGCGACGACGTCATCACGTCGAGGAAGCCGTCCTGGTCGAAGTCCTCGACGCAGGCGCCGCCCGCGAGCGTCGTGATGCCGAGCCCGGCCGGAACCGCAACGTCGCGGAAGGGGTGGATGTCGTAGCTCGATGCGAAAACCTCCGGTCCGATCCGCCAGCGCTCCGGCACCTGCTCGGGCCAGCGCCCGAGCGTCATCGCGGCCAGGTTCAGCAGCCAACGCGACTCGAGGTCGTCGGGGTACTTCTCGACCAGCTCGAGGTAGAGGTCGAACGCGTGCTCCGAGCCGCGCCGCTCGACGTGCTGGCCGCTGGCCGCGATCGGCGCGATGCACGACGCGCACGAGTGGTGGCCGAGGCAGTTCTCGACCTCACCGAGCCGCAGCCAGGTGACGGCGCGCCAGCGCTGGAGATCGGCGGAAGTCTCCTCGTCGAGCTTGCCGCGCACGCGGATGAACGCCTTCTCCGCCTCGTCGAACTCGGCCAGCGCCGCGAGCGGATCGCCGCACTGCACCAGCTCGCGCGCGAGCAGTCGGCGCTTCAACGGCTCGTCGTCGTCGCCGAGCGCGTCCGCCACCTGCTCGCGCCGCCACGGCAGTCTGAGGTCGGTGAGCATGTAGGCCTCCTTCGCCTTGAACTGCTCGTCATCGACGATCTCCTCGACGATCTCCGCCAGCCGTTGCGCCATCATCAAGGTGCCCGCGCCGCGCGGGTCGCCGGGAAGTGGCACCGGACGCCGCTCGCGGAAGAGGAAGAGCGCCGTGAGAGCCAATGCCATGGCCCCCATGAACAAGAGAAGCGCCCGGCCGCCGTTCATCATCACCTCGATCCGTCGTTGAAGTGGAAGCTCTTGCGCTCGACCGGCCGCAGCGCGCTCTCGCCTTCAATCGCGAGCCAGGTGCGATCCATCGCCACGCCCGCGTGCCGCGAAAGCTGCTCGCCCTGGCGCGGCCAACGGATCTCGATCGCCGTGATCGCAGTCGCGTCGCCGAGCCCGATCTCCGCCTGCAACGACGACGAGCCGAAGCTCCCGCCGGTGCCGACGACCTGGTGGATCGAGCGCGGCCCGGCCGGCGTCGCCACCTCGACACGCAGCCGCGCGCCGATCGCCGCGCGGTTGCTCGTGACGCCGCGCAGTTGGAGCGTGATCCAGTGGCCACCATGGCCGGGGTTCTCGTAGAGCACGTTCGGGTAGACGTCGCCGGTGAAGAAGCCGCCGACCTCGAGAAAGAGATCCTGATCGCCGTCGTTGTCCAGATCGGCGAAGGCGACGCCGTGCCCCTTCTGCAGGTGGCCGGTGCCGCTGCTCGTGGTGATGTCCTGGAAGTGGCCGGCACCGTCATTCCGGAACATCCGGTTGGGCAGCAGCGCGCTGAGCGGCGGTGACCCGTTGCCGAGGTAGACGTCGAGCCAGCCGTCGTTGTCGAGGTCGCCGAAGTTGGAGCCCATCGTGAGGATCGTGCGGTCGATGCCGGCCACGGCGGCGACGTCGTGGAACCGGCAGACCGCGCCGGCGCTCGGCACGCCGTCGTTGTGATAAAGGCGCGGCAGGTCGTCCGGACGACCACCGGTCATCATCACGCCGACATCGTCCGCGTGCTCCTTCACTAGCGCGTTGTTACTCGCCACGAAAAGGTCGAGGCGACCATCGTTGTCGTAGTCGAAGAACCAGGTCGGGAAGCTGCCGCGTGGCGGCTCGGCGAGGCCGGCGGCGGCGGACACGTCGCAGAGCTCGAAGCAATGACGTGAGCCGGGACGCGCCTCGTTGCGCAGCATCTGGTTCGAGCCGTTGCGCTTGGTGAGATAGAGATCGACGCGCCCGTCGTCGTCGAAGTCGCCCGCGGCGACGCCCTTCACCCAACCGAGGAGGGCGCCGCCGACTTCGTCCGCGCACTCCTCGAAGGTCCCGTCGCGGCGGGAGAGGAAGAGCTCACACGGATGGTCGTGGTCCGGGTCGCTCGTCTCGTTGCCGATGAAGAGATCGAGCCAGCCATCGAGGTTCAAGTCGGCCCACGCTGCCGCCTGCGTCGGAT
>CAYRQC010000704.1:0-3049 GCA_964426265.1 uncultured Phycisphaerales bacterium
GCCCGGCGGCCCCCGTCAACCTCACTTCTTCTCGGGCTTCTTCTCCTTGCCCTCCTTGGCGGAGCCCTCCTTGGTGGCAGCGGCCGGTGCCGCCGCAGTGCCCTCGCCATCCTCGCTCTTGGGCGCCTTCTGGATGAGCTCCGGCTCGACCGCGGCCGCCTCGGCGACACCCGTGACCGCAACCACCAGTTCCTTCTTCTCGACGATGGAGAGCACCAGCGCGCCGAGGTCATCCACCGCCTCCACACCGGCCGGCAGGACGATCTCTTTCACGTGAATCGACTGGTGGAGCTCGAGGTGGCGCACGTCGACCTCGATCTGCTCCGGGATCTCGAGCGGCAGGCAGCGCACCTTCACCGCGTCCATCTGCAGGATCAAGATGCCGCCGCCAACCTCGCCCTTGGACGGGCCCCTCACCTTCAGCGTGACGTCGATCTCGATCTTCTCCGACATGTTCACGCGCTGAAAGTCGACGTGCAGCGGCTCCTGCGTCAGGGTGTCCCACGCCACGTCGTGGACGACCGCCGCTTCGCTCTTGCCGTCGAGCTGGAGCATGACGATGCGCGCATGCTTTTTCCGCGCGAGCTCGAAGTCGGCCACGCTGACGTGCAAAGCGAGCGACTCGCTCCCCTTGCCACAGAGGATGGCGGGGAGGCGGCCCTCGCGGCGGATCCGGCGGCTGATCCGGCTGCCGAGACCCTCGCGGCGATCGGCCTTCATCTCGAACGTCTGCATCGATTCACTCCCTGCACGGTCATGGAGGACCGCGGTGTTGGATCGTCCTGGAACTAGACCTTCTCGAAGAGCACGCTCACCGACTCGCTCTGGTGGATCGCCTTGATCGCCCGCGCGAGCAGCGGAGCCACCGAGCGGTACTGGAACCGTTCGGGAAGAGGCTCGTGAACCGGCACGGTGTCGGTGATGACGATCCCGTCGGCGCCGCAATGGGCCAGCTTGTGGACCGCGTCGCCGCAGAATACCGCGTGCGTCGCTCCGACGTACACGGTCCGGGCGCCGTGCTCCTTGACGATCCGGACCGCCTGCACCATCGATCCCCCGGTGGCGATCATGTCGTCGATGATCAACGCGTCCTTGCCCTTCACCTCGCCGATCATGTGCTCCCAGTCGACCTTGTCGGCGGAGATACGCCGCTTGTCGACGATCGCCACCTGGGCGCCGAGCGACTCGGCGTAGGCACGCGCGCGCTTCAGCCCTCCCATGTCGGGGGCGACGATCACCGGATCCTTAGGCCCGAGACCCTGGAAGTACTCGATCAGCACCGGCTTGGCGTAGAGGTGGTCGACCGGGATGTCGAAGAAGCCCTGGATCTGTGCCGCGTGGAGATCGATCGTCAGCACGCGATCGGCGCCCGCCGTGCTGATCATGTTGGCCACCAGCTTCGCCGAGATCGGGACGCGGCCCTCGTCCTTGCGGTCCTTGCGCGCGTAGCCGTAGTAGGGGATCACCGCGGTCATCCGGCCGGCGCTCGCCCGCTTGCAGGTGTCGAGCAGCAGCAGCAGCTCCACCAGGTGGTCGTTCACCGGCGGGCTCGTCGGTTGCAGGATGAAGACGTCCGAGCCGCGCAGGTCCTCGTAGACCTTGACGTCGATCTCGCCGTCGGGGAAGCGGCCCACCGTCACCCGGCAGAGCTCGATCCCGAGCGCCTCGGCGATGGCGCGCGCCAGCTGCGGATGCGCGTTGCCTGAAAGCACGACGGTCTTGTCGCGGCTCACCGGTGCGTCTCCCTCTTCGACCTCTTGGACTGCTTCTCGGGCTTCCTCGATCGCGTCGGCTTCGAGCGCGGCTTCGCCAGCTTCTTTGCGACCTGCTTCGCGACCCGCTTCCCGATCCTCTTTGGCCTCTTCGGCACCAACCGCCTCGCGGGAACACCCACTACCACGGCGCGCGCCGGAATCGCCTGTCCACGCGTCACGACTGCACCCGCGCCGGTGACCACCGCGTCTCCAATCGTGACCGGCGCGATCAGCACGGTACCGCTGCCGATGAACGCCCCCTTGCCGACGATCGTCCGGTGCTTCGCCTTGCCGTCATAGTTCGCCGTGATCGTGCCGGCGCCGATGTTGGTGCCGGCGCCGATCGAGGCGTCGCCAAGATAGGTGAGGTGCTTGGCCTTCACGTGCGCGCCGAGCTGACTGTTCTTCACCTCGACGAAGTTGCCGACCTCGGCGCGCTCCTCGAGCACGGTCCCCGGTCGCAGGTGCGAGAAAGGACCGACCTCGCATCCGGCACCGATGACAACCCCGGCCCGGATCACGGTGAACGGCAGGATGCGCGTGCCGACGCCGATCGTGACGTCGTGGTCGATGAAGACCGACTCCGAATCTTCGATCTCGACGCCCGACTGCTGGTGGCGGGCGAGAATGCGGCGGCGCATTCGGCGGCGGCAGTCGAGGAGATCGGCCGACGTGTTGAAGCCGAGGGCCTCCTCGGCGTCGGTCAAGGGAAGCAGCTCGATCCGCGCGCCGGCCTCTCGCAGCAGGCGATAGACGTCCGTGAGGTAGTACTCGTGCTGCGCGTTGTCGGCCCGGACGGCGCGCAACGCCGCGAAGAGCTCGGGCGCCCGGAAGATCGCGATTCCACAGTGCACTTCGCAGAGCTGCTTGGTGGCGGAGTCGGCGTCCTTCTCTTCCACCACGCGTTCGAGTGTCCCGTCGGCCGCGCGCACGACGCGGCCATAGCCGGTCGGGTTCGCAAGCTGCGCTGGCGCCATCGTGCACGCCTGCCCGCGCGCCTGATGCTCGGCGACGAGCGCTTGGAGCGTCGACTCCCGCACGAGTGGGCTGTCGCCGAAGAGCACCAAGACATCGCCGCTGAAATCGGCGAGCCGGTCGGCCGCCGCGAGCGCGGCATGCCCGGTCCCGAGCGGCTCACCCTGGTCAACCCACTCGACGCCACGTTGCTCGGCGTAGTGCGCGACCAACTCCTTGCGCCAGCACGCCACCACGACCACCCGCGCCGGACCGAGAGCGAGGGCCGCGTCGAGCACGTAGCCGAGGTCCGTTTCGGGGTCCACGGGCGGGAGGCGCTC
>CAYRQC010000705.1:0-3592 GCA_964426265.1 uncultured Phycisphaerales bacterium
GGCGCCGATTGGCCGACTCGGCGAGACCCACTCGTTCAAGCAGTCGCGGCGCGCGCGTGCGCGCATCGGCCGCAGTGAGACCACACAGTCGCCCGTAGATCTCGAGCCCCTCGCTCGGCGTCAGATGCTCGTGGAAGTAGGGATTCTCGGGCAGATAGCCGAGCGCGCGCCGCGCCGCGGCATCGCCCACGCGGCGACCCAGCAGGAATGCATCGCCCTGGTCCGCCGCGACCAGCCCGGTCACCACCTTGATCGTCGTCGTCTTGCCAGCGCCGTTCTCGCCGAGCAGCCCGAAGCACTCCCCTTCGTTGACTGCAAACGAGACCCCGCGCAGCGCATCGACCCGTGGCTTCCAGAGCCCCGGCTTGAACGCCTTGCGCAGCCCGCGGACCTCGAGCACCGTTCGCATCGCGCGGATCCTCCTGCTTGCAGCAGCCTGATGGCCGCCGCGGCGCCGACCGTGACGTTGGCTCATCGGTCGGCAAACTCTTCCGTCAAGACGAATCGACCGGACGCGCGGGGGAACTGAAGCGGGCGGGAATCACTGGCGCGAGCCTTCCACAACCGCTCGTGCTAGCTTGACCAACCACCATGGCGACGACCGATGCGACGATCGAGGAACAGTTCGCGCCTGCCACGGAGTTCCTGAAGCAGGATCCGCGCGTCCGCGCCATCTGGGCCTTCGGGTCGCGAGCGCAGGGAACGGCGCGGCCGGACAGCGACTACGACATCGCCGTGCTGCTCGACCGCGAGCTGCCGATCATGGACGAGTGCCGGATCGCGGCCGCGGTGTCGCGCGCCATGAAGACGCCGAAGGTCGACCTGGTGTTCCTGAAGAAGGCGCCGCCACTCCTGCGCCGCGAGGTGGTCGCGCGCGGGAAGCGGCTCCATCCGGCGGACGACCGCGAGATCGACGAGATCGAGATGCGGTGGATGATGGAGTACTACGACACGCAGCACCTGCGGCGCGTCCAGGACCGCCTCTTCCGCGAGCTGGTACCGTGACCCTCAGCGCCGACCGCATCAACGAGAGGCTCCGCTTCCTCAGGGAGATGGTCGCGGATCTCGAGCCGTTGCGACGCATGCCTCGCGAGCGCCTCTTGGACGACCGGATCTCGATCCTTGCGGCGCAGCGTGGTCTTCAACTCGGTGCGGAGATCGTCTTCGACATCGTGAACCACATCCTCGTGTCGGTGCTGCACCGATCCGCCGACGACTACGAGGACATGCTGGTCAAGCTCGACGCGCGCGGCGTTCTCTCCCAGGAGCTGCTGCGACGGCTCACGGGTCTTGGCAAGTTCCGGAACCTGCTCGTCCACGCATACCTTCGCGTCGATCCGACCATCGTGGCCAATCTCGTCGCGACACGCCTGACCGACTTCACCGACTTCGCCCGCGAGATCGACGCCTTCCTGGCGCGCCCGACCAAGAGCTGACGCAAGCTCGTGCGGCGGCCCCCATGAGGCGTCCCACACCGACCGTCGCGTTCCCTTCAAATCAGCGGCCGTCGTTCGACCGTCAACCCTCCCGCAAGCCGCAACGCGTCGAGCGCCGTCTGCACGTCCTCCTCGAGCGCCTTCGCGCGATCGCCTGCCACCCGCGCCACGAGCTCGATATGCACGTCGAGCTTCTCTGCCGTACGCATCCTCGAGATCACCTTGGATCCGATCAGGTTCCAGGTCTCCGATGGCAGCGTTCCGTGCACTCGCACTGTCTGCGCAGGCGCGGGGCTCGTGGAACGTCGCGCATCGGGATCGGTCGGTGCGTGCTCCTGCCTCCCGACCTCGATCGCTTCAGTCGGTGGATTCGGAGTCGATGCCGTGGCGTCGCGAGCAAGCTCGATCGCACGCGCTTTTCGCAGCAGGAAGAGATCAGAATCGAAGGTGATCTCGTCCGCGGCGAGCGTGTCCGCAAACCAGACCCGCTCGAAGCTCCCGTCGGACTGCTGGCGTCGACCGAGCCCGAGCTCGCCCTTCTCCACCAGCTCGACGAGCTTGTTGCGCAGCGTCTTCTCGGCGTCCTGGAGCCGCGGCAACGTCCCGTTCAGGAAGGCCTGACGCAGGCTCGAGAGCGGCCACGCGCCGGACTCCTTCAGCGCCGGAGGCCACTTCCCTTCGAGGTAGTTCGCGCCGACCGACTCGATGAACATGCCGTTGCTTTTCATCGCCGCGACGACGCGCCCCGACATCGTTTCGCCGGTGCTCGAATGGCCGGCTCCGAGATCGATCACCTTCAATCCGTCCTCCTCGTGGCGATCGAGCAGCACGACGTACCGATAGCTCGCGAGGACCTCGTCCTTGGCCGCTTGTTCCGCATCGCGCACCGAGGCGGCGACTTCCGCGAGATCGCTCTTGTCGAACTCCGACCCGAGCTGCCCCCCACGAACGTCCCGGTCCACCCGCTTCCAGGCCAGCCAAAGCTCGACCTTGTCACGAAGATCACGTCCTGGCCTCCGCACGCACCAGACGAGCGCGCCGGGGTAGAGGCGATCCGATCCGCCGCGTCGCGTGGTCCACTCGCGGATCTGCTCGCGGACCTCGCCGCGATCCGTCCACGCCCATGACGGATCGGCGAGGACGATCGTGAGCTTGGGGGAGTCAGGAATCGCGGAAGCGTCGGCCGGGAACGCATGCACGGCGGTTGTCGCACCCAGCTTCATCTCGCGTTCGGCCAACGCCCGGACCTGGGGAGCGACCTCCTCCTTGTCATCGAGCGACGCGCGTCGATCGTGGACGACCTTGCTGAGCTTCGGCTTCGCTCCGACTCGGTACCCGTCTCCCGACTTGCGCACGTAGAAGGCGCGCGCTTCCAGGTTGTGCGCGGCGTTGTCGATGGTCGTGACGTCGCTGCCAGGCTCGCCGAGCGCGAACCGCAGATCCGTCTCGCGGGCGACCTTCTCCGACTGCCCGCCGGAGGACTCGAAGAAGATCGCCGTGCCGACCCGGCCATGGAGGTCGCGCAAGAACGACCCATGACCGCGACCGTCCACGTCAAGCGCGGCCGCGTGCGAGTGGTCGCCGACCAGATCGGCCTCGATCGCAGAGAGGAGCCGCGACTCACCGAGCTGACCGAGCACGACGCTCCGGAACTCGGCCACGTCGAGCGGTGCCGATCCGAGCGTGATCAGCGGCTCCGTGCGCGCCGCTTCGTAGCCGATCCGGAAGGCGCGCGACACCCACTGCGCCAGCATCGCCAGCGTGCCGCGGGTCTGCTGGTACTGCGGCAGCGACTGCCACTTGCGTTGGAACACCGAGATGGTCGCCGGGTGGAACGGGTAGCAGCGTTCGAACCGCTCGCGCAGGAACTCCCGGCCCTTCTTCTCCGTGAGCGCGGTGTCCACGGCCGTCCACTCGCGCGGAAGCTGGTCGCGGCGATCGAAGCACCAGTCCGAGAACTCCTCTGCGACGTTGCGCCGCGCCTTCTCGCCACCGAGATCCTTGAAGAGGCGCCGCCGGATCACCTCGCTGATCTCGGCCTCGTCATTCACGATCAGGTCCTTCGCGACCCGCCGGACGACCTTCGTGATCCGCTCCTGCCACTCCGCGTCCCACGGCGACATCTCGACCTGGCTGCGCGGAAGGCTCATCACGAC